>SYAL01000035.1 GCA_005787585.1 Bacteroidota bacterium | reverse complement strand
TTTTTTCTTCTATTTTTTCTTTTACATCATTATAAAAACTTTCAGATTTTTTTTCTTTATTTGAGATTTCAGAAATCTCTTTTTGAAGAGTTTCTAATTTTGTTATACTTTCATTATTATTATTTATTATAATTTTTTCTAATTCATTCGAATATTGTTCGTTTAATTCTGCCTCTTTTTCTTTTATTTTTGATTCTTCGTTTAATACTTCGCTGTATGCTAATAGTTTATTAGCTTTTTCTTTTTGTCTAATTGCGTCATTTTTTTTAGTTTCATGTATTTTAATAGAATCGTTACGAATTTTAATATCGTCAATTGTTTCATCGCTAGATATCAATTCATTTATTTTTGAGATTGTATTCTCAGATGTTACTAAAAGATCATTTCCAATTTGTTTTGCTTCTTCAGCATCAAGTTTAAGCACTTTATATTCTTTTCTTGCTTCTTCAGCATCCTGTTTAGAAAGTGCAACTAATTCAAGATTAGAAACACTTGGAATTTCAGAATTCATTTTATCTTTTTTTGTTTTTAATTCTTCAGAATTTTCTTCCACTTCTTTTTTTGATATATTGACAATCTTTTCATCAAATTCTTTTGCTTTTTCGTTAACATCTAATTTTGCTTTCTTTTCAATAACTTTTAAATATTGTTTGTAGTTTTCTTCACTCGAATTTTCATCAAAAAAATTTGTAATTATCATTTTGCCTTCCAAATATGAAATTGTTTGTCTATATGGCTTTGATGTTGTTGCCAAAGGTAAATTTACGGTATCACTTTGTGTATTTAATCCGGGTGTTTCAACTGTAAATAATAATTTAGCCCCATTTGGTAAATCAATTAAATAATCTCCGTTTTCGCTTGTTTTAAATGTTACAACACTATCCTCTGTTTTAATGTTTTTAATTAAAATTTTACCTTTTAGAATTTGATCTTGACTTTCTTTAAATAAATTACCTTTGATAACTAAAACATCTATTGGTATTCTTTTTGTATTAATTTTTAGAACATCTATTTTACCAGGCGGACTTTGTCTTCCAGTACTAAAATAAGCTGTTGTTTCAGCAGAATCTGTAACAAATAAATAATCATCATCAGGTGAATTGATTGGAAATTCCATATTTTTAGGTTTACCCCAAGTTTTATTTTCTTCATCGTAAACTGATTTAAAAATATCATAGCCTCCCATGCTGTTAAACCCCTTACTTGCAAAGTAGAGCGTTTTTCCATTTGGATGCAAAAATGGATAATCTTCATCAAATTCTGTATTTATTCCATTAACTTTTTCCCCTTTGGTGAATGAATTATCAGCTTGTTTTGTTGATGTATAAATATCTTTTCCATTTATTGGATTATCGCCATAACTACTATAATATACAGTATTACTACCTTTTGGTAAAAATAAAACTGACTTTTCTTTTTTCTTTTTATCAATAATTGTTTTGAATTCGTCTGGTTTTATCAATAATTTACCCCCTATGCTTTTTAAATCATAACTTCTAAAATAGTCTAGCTCATTTAATTGTTTTTTACTCTGGATTACTAAATCCGACACATTACTTAGAAGTCTTTTCCCGTTTTCACATGCTTTAATTTCTTGGTCAACTTGTAGTTTTTTTTGTTGTACAGATGTTCCTATTAATTTATACTCAGTATAATATTTAATAGCCTCATCGAATAAATAATTAATATGATATGCTTTTCCTAAATAAAATTTAACATCTTTGGGAGATTCTTCACTATTTTTTGAAGCCGTTTTTAAGTATGAAATGCATTTTTTTTTATCTGGTTCACAATAAATCATACATACTCCTAATCTATAATTGTATTCTAGATCTTTAGGATAATTTGCAACTAATTGTGTATAAGGTTTATAGGCCTTTGCAAATTCTTCATCTTCAAAAAAATGATCAGCTTCTTTTTTTACATCGTCTAACGAAAGAGCTTTTTGAGAAAATATTTGGCAATAAAATAAACTAAATAAAAAAAGTATAATTTTTTTATTCAATTTTAATTTAGATGTTAGTAAGGCATTTAACCTTAAATTCATAACTTTTGACTTGTAAATTTACTAATATTAATTTAAGGTAAATTATATCAAGATTAATAATACAAAATATGTTAAATCATTTGTTACTAATTATATTACATAAAGCTAATTTTATTGAATAAAAATTATTTAAAATTTGAAAATTTATATTTTTTTTCTAACTTTAAAAATTAAAAGTTAACTTTAAATTAATTATGATGAAAAAAACAATTTTTTTTTATTTCGCTATTTTTATTTTTAATTATGTTTTATATTCTCAGAATACAAAACATAATAATAATCAATTAACAGGGCTTTCACATTCCTCAAATATTACTACAAAAAGTGTTTCAAAGCTTGCCTTAGCTCCTGCATATGTAACTGACACACTACATTATTTTTATAATAAACAATTGTATAAAATTTCAAATATTTCTGTTTCAGGTTTCCCTTATTATAAATCTCCTGCTGCTACTGGTACTGCTATAACTCACGTAGGTTCAATTTTTTTAAATTCTGAAAACATTGTCATCAATGGTTTGGAGATTATTGCAGCATTTAATAGCGGTTCTGCAACTATTCATAATCTTGTTCGCGGTCGTATTTATTTATGTAATGTTAATGCTCAAAATATTCCAGTTTTACCTGCAATTGATTCTGTTCAATTTACTGTAGGTGGAGGTCAAACATGGATAGGTAATCCCAAAGGTCACATTGTAGGAGGAAATTTTTCAACCCCTCGAGGCGTTAATAGTAATTTTGCAGTTCTAGCAAGAAATATTGAAACAACCGAAGGAGATACAATACGTTTTCTCAGATCTGCAGCAATAACTCAAACCGCATCTGGTAGTGCATCTAACAAATTTGGAGAAGGTTTAGGCGTAGTTAGAAAAGGCGGAATATTTTCAAAAACTACAAATTTTGGTACAGCTTCAATGGGCTTCGGTAATGGTACTGATTACGAATTTTGTGTTGCACCAAGAGTTACTTATACTATGCAATCAAATCATGTTGCACCTTTAGCTGTTCAAAACAACGATTCAATTGAATGTTGGCAGCCACTTACTTTTTCTAATAATTCATCTTCTTTTTTAACCAGTAGATTTTTTAACTTAAATCAATTCTATTTAAAATGGGCTCCATTTGCTTCTTCACCTCCTGGTTATTTTTCTGCTGATTCTGCTGTTTCTTGGAGTTTTGACGATGAAGATATGCTCAACCCTTATTTACGTGGACCAATTTATTTAAAATATGGTCAAAATTCAATCACAAAATACTATGATACTTCGGCTCTAACTGGAACGCCTCCAAGTTGTTTTAATAACTGTAAATTTAAAACTCATTTACGTAAAATGGCTGCCGAAAGTGGTTCTAGTATGAATTATATTTCGGATTCTACATTTGTTATTTGTGTAAGATCTTGTGGTGAGGTTGGAATTAATGAATTAAATCAGCTCAGTAAGGTTAAAATCTATCCAAATCCATTAATCAATAATTCTTCAACGGTTTATGGTTTAGATGGTAAAAATACTATTTTAATATATAATATGATTGGACAGTTAGTTTTATCTCAAATAACAGATAAAGAGTCTGTAAAAATTGATTTATCAAAGCATCCCGAAGGCACTTATCTTCTCAGAATTTTTAATGCTGACAATAAGTTCAAAATCTTAAAAATAATTAATCAAAAAAATTAAATTTATTTTTTTATTAAGACCCTCTTAATTTCAAACATTAAGAGGGTCTTTTTTTAAATAAAATTTTATTGACATTTTGTCACTAGAATAAATATTGGTATTATTATTGATTTAACTAAAATAAAAAATTTATATAACATGGCTACAACAGCAGGAAAAATAAACGTACAAACAGAAAACATTTTCCCAATTATTAAAAAGTTTCTTTACAGCGATAATGAGATTTTTTTAAGAGAACTAGTAAGTAACGCAGTAGATGCTACTCAGAAGTTAAAAGCTTTAGCCAACATGGGTGAAGTAAAAGGTGATATAGGCAAAACCAATATTGAAGTAGAAATAGATAAAAGCTCCAAAACGATAACCATAAAAGATAAAGGTATTGGCATGACAAAAGATGAAATTGAGAAATACATTACTCAAATTGCTTTTAGTGGTGCCGAAGAATTTGTAAATAAATACAAAGATAAAGTTGATAAAAATGTCGTCATAGGTCATTTTGGCTTGGGGTTTTACTCTGCTTTTATGGTAGCAAAAAAAGTTGAGATTTTTTCTTTATCTTATAAAGAAGATTCAAAAGGAGTTCGCTGGGAATGCGATGGAAGCCCTGAATATCAAATCGAAGAAATAGGAAATAGAACTGAGCGCGGTACAAATATTATTTTACACATAGCCGATGATTGTGAAGAGTTTCTTGAAACATCTAAAATTCAGGGTTTATTGACTAAATATTGTAAATTTTTGCCCATAGAAATTAAATTTGGTACTAAAAAAGAACGAGTTAAACCGGAATTAAAAGAAGGTGAGAAGCAAGAAGACTTAAAAGATATTGAAATTGAGGTAGATAATATTATTAACAATCCAACCCCAGCATGGGTTAAAAAGCCAGTTGATTTAAAAGATGAAGATTATAAATCTTTTTATCACGAATTGTATCCAATGCAATTTGAAGAGCCATTGTTTCACATTCATTTAAACGTTGATTATCCATTTAATCTTACAGGTATTTTATATTTCCCTAAACTCTCTAATAAATTAGAGATGCCAAAAGATCGCATACAATTGTATTGTAATCAGGTATTTGTTACTGATAATGTTGAAAATATAGTTCCTGATTTCTTAACTTTGTTACGAGGTGTAATCGATAGCCCAGATATCCCCCTAAATGTCAGCAGAAGTTATCTTCAAGCCGATGCTAATGTAAAAAAGATTTCTAGTCACATTACTAAAAAAGTGGCCGATAAATTAGAAGATCTTTTTAAGAAAGAACGCCCAGATTTTGAAAAGAAATGGGACGATATTAAAATTTTTGTTCAGTATGGGATGATTAGTGACGAAAAATTTTATGAAAAAGCAGCCAAATTTGCATTAGTAAAAACAACTGATAATAAATATTACACCTTCGAAGAGTTTGAAAATTTAGTAAAGCCCCTACAAACTAATAAAGATAAAAAAGTTGTTTATTTATATGCTACAAATATTCAAGAACAGCATGCTTATATTGAAGCTGCAAAAAATAGAGGGTATGAAATATTGCTAATGGAAACTATGCTTGACCCTCATTATATCAATCACATAGAAAGTAAATTAAAAGACGTTTCATTTGTTCGTGTTGACTCTGATACTATTGATAAATTAATTAATAAAGAAGAAAATCTTATAAGTAAACTTACTGAAGAACAACAAAAATTATTGCAGCCAATAATTGAAGCAACTGTAAGTAAAGAACAATTTACTATTGTTTTTGAAAATTTAAGTGAAAATGATCAGCCCATAATCATTACACGTCCTGAATTTATGCGAAGAATGAAAGATATGAATCAAATGGGAGGCGGTGGACCTATGGGCTTTTACGGACAAATGCCCGACATGTATAATTTAGTTGTAAACTCAAATCATCCTTTAATGACCAAAATTATTGATGAAAAAGACCCAGCAAAACAAAACTATCTTGCAAAGCAAGCTTCTGATTTAGCGCTACTTTCGCAAGGATTATTGAAGGGTGAAAATCTAACAAATTTTATTAAGCGTAGTATCGAATTAATATAGATTTATATACTTGAATTTGAGAATTTAAAAATATAATATTTTATATATAGTTTGGTATCTTTTTTTACCTTCTAAAGTTAAATTAGATATATAAAAAACCTTAATGAACAAAAACATATCATCATTAAATAAATAAAACGACAGTAAATAATTAATAAGTATTTATTTTTTTTAATGTTTGAAAAGTATAAATTATTGTTGTAAACGCTATAAGATTTTATGAGAACCATCGCAGAATGGAGAATTGACAGTATATTTACAGTTGCATAAATAAGCTGTTTTTGTTTCGTCAGCTACAAAAACTTTAGGTACAAAAGAAGATCCTTTATGAGAGCCATCGCAAAATGGTTGATTACTTGAATTTCCGCATGAACACCATGCATAAGTTTTTCCTGCTTCTAGATGAACTGGAATTGGAGTTTTTCCTGCAATAGTTGGTTTTTCCATTTTAATATTTTTATAAATATAAGATTAATTATTGATTTTTTTTTATTACAAAATCAAAATTAGCTCACTCTTTTAAAAGTTTAATTATAGATGTTTTTTGGGATGTTATTTTTAAAAAATAAATGCCATTAATTAGCCAATCAAAGTTTTGTTGATCAATATTTTTTCCTGTAAAAATCAGTTGTCCAAAGCTATTGTACAATTCAAAATTTTCATTGCCAAGGGTGTTTTTTAATGTGATTTTATTCGAAAATGGATTAGGATATATGGATAGCTTTGATGAATTAATTTCGTTTAAATTGTTTATTAATTGATTACTTCTAACGCATATTAAATTGTGTTTAGTTGTTTTTGCATCAAAAGTTGTTATTCCAAATTGTGTATACATATACCAAGCATTTGATGTTTGATTTGGAATTGTGGTTGATGACCAATATTTTTTAGCGCTGGTAATATTAAAATAATTTGTATTCAATGATGGGTTTATTAATGTTTCGTCATTAATAGATCGTAGTTCTTTAATGTTTGGTAAACGCCAATCTGTCTTCCCAGTTAGTGTTAATGTATTTGCATAAATTAAAGATTGTTCCCAACTTAAACTATCAGCAAATGGTGTTTTTTCCCAAATAAGATTAGTCATATTATCAGTAATTGTTCCATTTCCATTGTCGCTAAAACGAGTTTGAACTACAACAGGAGTAATTGGATTTCTAACGGCTCTTGCATGAAATTTTTTATTTCCTCCGGCACTAATTGTTTCTGTTTTTGGATGATTACCAATGCCTCCCCCCGCATTAGTTGCCCAAATTTTTGTGATGTCGTTTACTTGTTTATCTATCGACCACCAATATTGTGCAGTGGTTGTTGTAAAAACAGAAGCCTCTAATGAGGGGTTAGAATATTGATGATTCATAATACTAAATAATTCATGTGCATTAGGTAATCTCCAATCAGTTTCTGAGCCCAATATTAAATTTGAACAATATGTTATAGCATTTTCAATGGTCATTTCTCCACCATCAGATTTTTGCCATATTAACCCAGTTATAGTATCGGTAACAGTTCCGTTTCCATTATCAATAAAAAAGGGTGTGTTAATTGAATAATCATTATCCTCACCAAATGTACCAGTATAGCTTATGTTTTGCCCTGTATCCGGCAGGCGTTTCATTGTTTTTACAAAACTTTGACTAAAAAATAATGTTGAGTTAAGAAGTAAAATCCCTGTAAGTAGCTTTTTTTTCATTTTAAATAAATATTTAATCAATCATTAATTTTTTTGTGATTTCAAATTTTGCTGAAATTATTTTAATAATATAAGTACCTTTTGATAGATTTTTTATATCAATATTTGACTTATAGTTATCATTTTTAGAAATCAAATTTCCTTTGAAATCATAAATTGAAATACATTGGATGTCTTTTTCATTAATATCTTTTCTTAATTTAATATTTAATACATCACTCGTTGGATTTGGGAAAATAGTAAATAAATTATCAAAAAATGTAATTTCATTAAATCCCAAAGATGGAACAGTACATTGAGCTTGTCCATTATAATTAGTACTAGTGGTTCCTGTTGGAGTTACATATTTAAAAGTATAAAGTCCGGCTGCAGTTGCAGTATAATTTGTTGCATAACCTACAATCCCATTTAATGAATAGGATGTGTTGTACCCATAATTTGCATTAGCGACACAGGATGTAATTAATGCTCCAGATAAAGGGGTCCAATTTTCGTTTCTTACCGGAGCGCCTTGAGGTTGAGGTATAATTTGTAAATTGGCATCTTCAGTTACTTGTCCAACCATCTTTCCTATCATATAAGGTGCAGTTGTTGTACCGTGATAATGATAAACACCGTTAGTGCCATTATGTCCATGATTAGCATCAAGCGTTGACATAGAAGAACCATTAGGCTCTTGGCTTCCATAAACCGCATATCCATCAAGTCCAAATGCGATAGGTAAGGTTTGAGATGCCTGGCCTAAAGTTATTAAATGCAAAGGGGCGGTATGATAATGATAGTCATCTCCTTTTCCGCAATGTCCACCATAATTATCTAACTGTCCATCTAAATAAGAATCTACACCGGTATTGGTATGATAATTAAAAATTGGAACACCATTTATCGCAATTGCAATTGCACCTTTTAAGAAATGATTAGCGGATACAGGAACTGGATTTGCTGCTAACACTGGATTTAGTGGAATGCTCCAATGATTAGGATTGATATAACATTTTGAAACTGGAACTTGTTGTTGCCAACCGGTATTGGAAATTCCAACCATCATCTGATGGTTGGGGATGCCAGTTGAATTTACATAAAAATAATTAGCATCATATGTTGTGGATACTGTTGATGAAAACTGAGAAAAAGCTGAATTTAGAAAAGCTGGATCTGTTGTTGTAAGAATTTTTTTTGTAAAACCATATAAAGACATTGTAATACCAATAAAAAATACAGGATATAGGTATTTTAATTTTTTTCTATCAGAAAGAGAATAAATGTAAAATCCAAAAAGTAATAATGAAAATAGAATCAGCCAAAATTTATAATCGAAAACACTTTGAATAGTCGATTTTTTTTTAGGGGAAATAATATTTATTCTTTTTATCCAATCATTTTTTTTATTTACAAATGCCTGATCTTGATTTGATAAATAGGTAAAAGGAAATTTTGTAATTACTTTATTAGCATCTTCAATATAAACAATTCCATTTTTAAACATCATAAAAGACCCATCAATAAATTTATTTTCCTTTTGAATAAACCAATGCCTCAGACCAATTTCATTATTATCAATAGAATGAGAGAACGCGAAATTGTACAATAAAATAAATAAGAGTAGCGTAAATTTTTTCATGGGATTTTTTTTGGTAAATTAATTCTTTTTTTTTTGAATTTATTTTGATTATATATTAATAAAAAAACACTCAATTGAGTGTTTTTTTAAGTTTAAGATTCTTTATTTTTAAGATACTCCTTCTGGTTTTGGAAGAAGTGCTTTACGGCTTAATTTAATTTTTTTAGTTTTAGGATCATCTCCTACATATTTTACCTCAATAATATCACCTTCTTTTAAAACACCTTCTAATGTATCGATTCGTTTCCAATCGTATTCACTAATATGAAGTAAGCCGTCTTTACCTGGCATAATTTCAACAAAAGCACCATAGGGCATAATTGTTTTAACTTTAGCTTGATATATATCTCCTAATTCTGGAACAGCAACAATTCCTTTAACACGAGCTTTAGCAGCGTTTACATCTGTAAGATTGGTTCCAAAAATTTCTACAATACCATTTTTTCCTTCTTCGGTAATTACTATTGTAGTATTGGTTGATTTTTGCATTTCTTGTATTACTTTTCCACCCGGTCCAATAATTGCACCAATAAATTCTCCAGCAATAACAATACGTTCAAAACGTGGCGCATGTTCTTTATAATCAGCGCGAGGAGCATCTAAAGCTTTTAACATTTCGTTCATAATATGTAAACGACCTTGCTTAGCCTGCTCCATAGCTTTTTCCATAACTTCATAAGGTAAGCCATTAACTTTTAGGTCCATTTGAACAGCAGTAATTCCATCTTTAGTTCCACAAACTTTAAAGTCCATATCACCTAAATGATCTTCGTCTCCTAAAATATCAGATAAAATCGCATAATTACCTTTTTGGTCGCTTATTAAACCCATAGCAATTCCTGCCACTGGTTTTTTAATTTTAACACCTGCATCCATTAAGGCCAGTGTTCCAGCACAAACGGTTGCCATACTAGAAGATCCGTTACTTTCTAAAATATCACTAACAATCCGAATTGTGTATCCAGTATCCATCGGCACTACTTTTTTTAATGCACGAAGGGCTAAATTACCATGACCTACCTCACGTCTTCCAACGCCGCGATTAGGTTTAGCTTCACCGGTACTAAAACCTGGGAAATTGTAATGTAAAATAAATGTTTCTTCTCCAGTATTAAAAGCGCCATCAATGCGTAATTTATCTAAAGGAGTACCTAAAGTAACGGTTGTAAGTGACTGAGTTTCACCACGAGTAAAAACTGCACTTCCATGTGGAGTTGGTAAGTATCCTACTTCGGCCCAGATTGGTCGAATATCGGTAGTTTTACGACCATCTAAACGTACTTTTTCATCAACGGCTAAACGACGAACAGCTATATATTCAACCTCATGGTAGTATTTGTTTATTAAACTTTCTTTTTCTTTTAATTCTTCGGGTGAATATTGTTTTTTAAATTCTTCCAGAGGAGCTTTAAAGTTAGCTTTTCTATTATTTTTATTTGGATCAAGTTTTTTAGCAGCAGCATAAACAGCATCGTAAGTTTCCTTCATTACTTTAGACTTAAGATCTGCATCATTAGTTTCGTGATTATATTCTCTTTTTGGCTTTATACCTGCTTTGGCTGCAAAATCATTTATAGCTTTAATTTGTATTTTGATAGCTTCGTGAGCAAATTTAATTGCTTCGAGCATCTCTGCTTCACTTACTTCACTCATTTCACCCTCTACCATTCCAATATCGGTAGCAGAAGCAGCAACAATCATTTCAAGAGTATTACCAATTAATTGAGATTTTGTTGGATTAATAACAAGTTTACCATCAATTTTTGCTACACGAACTTCGCTTATGGGCCCATTAAATGGGATATCGCTCACCGCAATAGCTGCAGAAGCTGCTAGGCCTACTAATGCATCAGGTATATTTTCTTTATCAGATGAAATTAACGATAACATTAATTGTGTATCAGAATGATAATCTTCGGGAAATTGAGGACGTAAAGCACGATCAACTATTCGAGAAATTAAAACTTCGTAATCAGATAATTTAGCTTCGCGTTTGAAAAATCCACCGGGAAAACGACCTGTTGAAGCGTATTTTTCCTGATAATCGACTGTTAAAGGTAAGAAGTCAATCCCTTCTTTAGCATCTTTATTACTAACTATAGTTGCTAAAATCATGGTATTACCTAATTTTACTACTACTGAACCATCAGCTTGTTTAGCTAATTTACCTGTTTCTAATGAAATGATTCGGCCATCGCCAATATCAAAACTGTGTGTTATTCCTATTTGTGACATTTTTTTTGTTTTATGTTTCGACGTTTTCGAAACGGATTTATAATAATTGTTTAATGTTTTAATAAAAAAGGCACTTCGAATTAGTTTTCGAAATGCCCCCTGTTCTATATTTTAATCCGAAAATTATTTACGGATGTCTAATGTTTTGATTATAGCCCGGTAACGCATTAAATCATTCTTTTTCAAATAATCTAATAAAGCACGTCTTTTACCTACTAAATTTAATAAGGAACGTTGAGTTCCAAAATCTTTCTTGTTTTTTTTTAAATGCCCTGTTAAATGGTCAATTCGCATTGTAAATAGAGCAACTTGAGACTCAGAACTTCCTGTGTTTTTTTCAGTTCCACCGTGCTTTTTAAAAATATCTTTTTTTATTTGTGACGATAAATACATTGTATTAATTTTTAAGTTTACAAATATAGCCTTATTTTAGATAAAATACTAAATATATTTTTATTAAATATTTTAAAAAAATTAAAAATTATTCTATTAGTAATTTAGTTTGGTAAATTAATTGATTTTGTTCTAAAAATTTTAAAAGATACAAGCCGTTTTTTTGATTAGTTAAATCTATTTCTAAGCACGAGTTTGAGATAGCTATCTTTTCAATTAATTGACCTATTACATTATAAATTTCTATAAAAGCATTGGAACTTGATATATTGTGCTTTAATGTTATTTTACCTTGAGAAGGATTTGGGTAAACTTTTAAAGCCTGGTTATTAATTTGGTTTTTAATATCGATACATACTATAACAGAAACCGTGCCAGTTGATTGGCATCCATTCGAGGGATCGGTTACCATGATAGTATAGTTTCCAACTAAATTTGTTATTAAAGTTGGAGAAGTAACAGCAGGTGCCGAAGCGAGAGGAGGTGCAGACCAGTAGTAATTAAATCCGCTTGAATTTCCGGTAATAATAGGATAGATGCCGATGGTTTGAGTTGGAACATCTAAGCAAAAGGGGTTAGGACCAACTGGATTATTTACAGATGGAAAAACTCTATTATCAAGAACATTGACGGTTTTAGTTGCCACGCAACCATTATTTAAATCTTTTGCTGTTAAACTATATATACCAGCAACATTAGCTATGTAGGTGTTTGAGTTTGAAGAAGGAGTTTGAGGGACTGGGCCGTTCCACAATATTCCAACAACGGCTAAAGAATTATTAAAAAGACCTCCCGAAGGAATGTTCGTAGTACTTTGATTAACAATAATTATGCTTGAATTAGTACATGTTGTAATCGCCATTAGTCCACCTGAGGCAGTTCCTATTGATGTGTTTGGAGGAATTAAGTTCTGATAAATTGGAATTACAGTATTAGTTTCACAATAATTATTGTTATTTTGTACTGTTAAAGTGTAATTTGCAATCAAAGTATTAGTAGCATTATTAGTTGTTAAAACCAATATACTCGGATTTATTATATTACCAGGATTCCAGGAATAATTATTGTTAGAAGAAGTATTTATTGCTTGCAAAATAGTTTGAGAAGTGTTACAATCCAATATTTGGGTAGGAATTGATAAATTAAAAGTTGGACTAATAGTATTAAGTGATACCGTTATTGGAATTTTTGTTTCACAGCCTGTATTTGAATCTTTACCAATAACAGTATAGTTTCCGGCAGTAGTTATTGTAAAATGGTTTTGAGAAATTGAAGTATTTGTTATCGTAGAGAGTGAATAAGTCAAAGTTCCACCAATTGGAGATGTAAGCCCATTTAAAAAGTAGATATTTACCACACTTTTTGTGCTGCAACCCATTGAAAAATTTTGAGGGCTACTAATATTGTATGAGGGAAAACCAGAGCCACTTGTAACAGAAAATGTTTTTGAAACGAAACATCCGTTAGTTAGATTAATTAAAACATGAGTATAAGTTCCTGGACCAGGCACATACAGTGCAGTGGGGGTGTTAATAGTCATCGTACCTCCCAATGGAGATCTAAATTCGTGCGAAACATTAATAATGGGATTGCAAGTGGCTGTTATTGTTTGAACTGCAGGATTTATACAGGTAATAAATTGCGATAATGGCGAAACAGTTGATGTTGGTGCAATGGTGTTCATACCAATTGATAAGGTTTGTGTTACATTTAAATTATTAGAAACAAACGCTGTTATGGTATAATTACCTGCAGTATTGATATTAAAGCTACTTCCTATTGAAGTATAAGTATTTGCATTTAAAGTATAAACAACCACTCCTGAAGTATAATTTGTAATAGGAAACAAAGTAATAGAAGGTACCGCACAAGTTAAGCTAAATACCCCAGAGCTACTATTTATAGTTAAAGTTAATGGCTGGGCAATAAATTTTGTTAAAAACAAAACGAATAAAAAAGCAGTTAGATTTTTTTTCATAATAGTTATAATTTAAAGGTCAATAAAATATTTTTGTTATTTTTTTGCATCTGCTAAAAATTGAGCTAATCCACTATCAGTTAATGGATGTTTTAATAAAGCTAAAATTACACTAAGAGGGCACGTTGCAACATCGGCTCCAATTTTAGCGCACTCAATAATATGCATTGGATGTCGAACACTTGCAGCTAAAATTTCAGTTTCATAACCATAATTATCATAAATAATTCGAATATCCTCAATTAATTTTAAACCATCTGTACATACGTCATCAAGCCTACCAATAAAAGGAGACATGTATGTTGCCCCAGCTTTAGCTGCCAAAAGAGCCTGGCCTGAGGAGAAAACTAAAGTACAATTTGTTTTAATTCCTTTTTCTGTGAAATATTTTATTGCTTTTATTCCATCTTTTATCATCGGAATTTTTACTACTATTTGAGGATGAAGGGTTGCTAAAATTTCGCCTTCTGAAATCATACCATCATAATTGGTTGCAACAACTTCAGCACTAACATCACCGGTAACTATATTACATATATCTAAATAATGTTTTAAAATATTCTGTTGTCCTTTTATTCCTTCTTTAGCCATTAAAGATGGATTAGTGGTAACACCGTCAAGTACTCCCAAATCTTGAGCTTCTTTAATCTGAGCTAAATTTGCCGTATCAATAAAAAATTTCATGTTATCAATATTATATTGTACTAAGTTAATATATTGATTTATATTTCAAACAATAAAAGTATTAACAACATGTTAATTGATATTTTCAGCGCACATCCAAGCAGTACTCCAAGCACTTTGAAAATTAAATCCACCGGTTATCCCATCAATATTTAAAACTTCACCACAAAAAAATAAATTTGGAATAAGTTTGCTTTCCATGGTTTTAAAATTAATTTCTTTTAGAGAAACGCCTCCACATGAAACAAATTCCTCTTTAAAAGTTGTTTTCCCTTCCATTTTTAATACATTATTACAAAGATTTTGAACTAATTTATTAATTTGTTTATTATTAACTTCAGACCAAGGTTTAGTATTCATGATATCTGATTTCATGCATAAAAACTCCCACAATCTTTTTGGTAAACCAAACATAGATTGAGAATAAGGAAGTGCTTTGTGTTTATTTTTTTGAAATTGTTTGATAATTAATTCAATCTCACTAGGTTTTAAAGGATAAACCCAATTAACTGATATATCTGAAAAATAATTTTGTTTAAAAAAATCAGTTGCAGCAAATGCTGATAATTTTAAAACGGCGGGACCACTTAATCCCCAATGAGTTATTAAAACAGGCCCATTAAATTGCAATTTACTTTGAGCTATTTTAATTTGAGCATTCCGAACGCTAAGACCTTGAAGATTTTTTTTTATTGATTCGTTAGGTAAATTAAAAGTAAATAAACTGGGTATTGGCTCTATTATGCTATGACCAAGTTGTTTTATAATATTATATGCATTTGTTTTATTATGACCGCCTATCGCACAGATAATTGCGTTAGCTGAATAGTTTTTTTGATTGGTGATGATGTTAAATGTATTTTGCTTGGACAAAATAGATAAAACTTCGGAATTTAAATGAATGGAAATATTTAGTTTTTTTGATAAATCCATAAAACAATCAATAATGGTTTGACTAGAATTAGAATCAGGAAACATTCGATTATCATCTTCGGTTTTTAGAACAATACCATTTTGTTTAAACCAATTTATAGTATGTTGAACATTAAATTTTGAAAAAACCTGATTAAGTTCTTTATTTCCTCTTGGATAATTTTTAATCAATTCGCTGTTATCAAAACAATGATTGGTAACATTGCACCTTCCGCCACCAGAAACTTTTACTTTTGATAATAATTTTGTTGATTTTTCTAAAATAGTTATGTTATAATTAGGTTTAAGCAAAGCTAAATTGATAGCTGAAAAAAATCCAGCTGCCCCGCCACCGATTACTATTATTTGTTTTGTTGAGTTGATAAATTAATTAATTTAATTTTTTCTTTTTTCCATAAATTAAAAATAATAAAACGGGTAATAAAAATAAATCTGAAATAACTGCAATTATTACGGTAATACAAACTAAAAAACCAAAATAAAATGTGCTATTAAAATCACTTAGCATTAAACTCATAAAACCTCCAATTAAAATAAAGGTGGTTAAAATAATTGGTTTACCTGTTTCAAAATAGGTTCTTTTAAAAGCATAAATTAAACTTTTTCCATAGCCTAACTCTATTTTTAAGCGCGAAATAAAATGAATTGTATCATCTGTTGCAATTCCAAAAGCAATACTAAATACTAAAGAAGTAGCAGATTTTAATTCAATTCCTACGAATCCCATTATTCCAGCAATAATTATTAATGGAAAAACATTTGGAATAATAAAAACTAAGACCATGCGCCAACTTTGATGTAAAAAAAAAGTTAACATCGTAATAATAAAAATAGAAAACAAAAAACCTTGTGCCATATTGCTTACCATGTATTCATTGTTTCTGTCAACTAAATGTGCTGCACCTGTAAGTTTAAACTCCAATATGTTATTATTAATATTTTTTTTAATAAAAGAAATTAATTTATTGTTATGATCATTTACTTTTATACTCCCCATATCTTGAATTTTGGCACTAATACGAGAACTTAACCCATCAGAACTCACAATTCGACTTATATCTTTATTTTTTTTATTTCTTATAAGTTGTTTAGATATAATTTCATAATCTGATGAATCAGGAAAGTTTAGCTTAGTATCTATAAAAGAATTGTGATAAATGGTTTTAACAATATTTGGAGCTGAAATTAAAAAGCCAGCGTTATATTCTTTTTTAATAAAATCGTTTACTTTATTTAATTCAACCATTACCTCATAATCCCATATTGATCTGGAAGTATCTTTAAGATTTATTAGAATTTCAAGTGGTCGAACTCCACTGTAATATTTATCAAAAAAAATAAAATCTTGTTTTATTTTTATTTTATCACTCAGGTCTTCTAACAAGATATTATTAACTTTTATTTTACTTATTCCAATTACAGAAATAATTAAAACTAATATAGAAATAACAAAGATTATTTTTTGGCGTCTAAAAATCCAAAATAAATTTGAATGCATATATTTATATGTTCGATTATTAGATTGTTTTAATATTATTAGTTTTTTTGGAGTAAAAAAATAGAGTAGGGCAGGAAGTAAAGTATAACTCAAAATAAATGCGATAATAATACCAATTGAGGTGTAAATACCAAATTCTCTGATTGGTTTAATACTCGAAAAAAGAAGCGATAAAAACCCTACAACTGTTGTAATTAAGGTCAAAAAAGTTGGGAAGCCAACTTCTTTAATAATTAATGAATAAATTTTACTTTTTTCGGTTCCTTTAGAAACTTCATCAAAATATTTAGAAAAATAATGAACTACATCACTCATTCCTGCTACAAATATCATTATTGGTAACATGGTTGTCATTATGTTAATTGACTTTCCTAAAAGGGACATAATGCCTAGTGTCCATACAACAGAAATAATTACTATTGACATAGGTACAATTACTCCATAAATACGTTTAAAGCTTAACCATAAAAATATAATAACTAAAAAAAGCGACACAGTCATAAAAATTGCAAACTCTTGTTGTAAATTTATTAGATATGCTTTTTGAGCAAAAATTCTTCCTACATAATGAATTTCATCAAATTTGTAATATTTAAGAGTTCTTTCAATTTGGTTTGCCAAAGTATCTGAAGCATTTTTAGTTAATTCATCGTCTGTTTTTATGTAAAGACTTAGTGATTTTGAATTTGTTGGAAAAAAAGAGCCAATTAGATGAGGTGATTGATAAATAGCAATACTGTCTTCATTGAATAAAGATGAGTCATTAAAGTGTAATAACTGTTTTTGAATAGGTAAAATACCAGATAAATCTATTGTTTTAATGTTAGTTGGTGATGTTACTTTTTGAATATAATTAAATTGACTAAGTGCTTTTGTTAAAGCATCAATTTTCATTAAAAAGTGTTTATTAAAAATCCCAGCTTTATTTTCTATGGCTATTATTACAAACTCGTTATCATATTCAAAAGTTTTTCTGAAATTGTTATATAATTCTAGTTCATTGTCTTCGTTGGGAAAGAAATCTTCAAAATCATAATTAAATGATAGTAATCGTAGATTAAAACTAAAAAAAATAGAAATTACAATTACTGCAATTAAAACAATTAAATTATATGATTTTTGATTTTTGATATTTTACAAATTTAGTAACAAATCAATTTATTTGAGTATAATTAACTTTATTATGACATTATTAATATATTTAAAGATGTTATCTTTGTATATATTTTAATTTATAAAAATTATGCCTAAAGGAATATACAAAGTCCCATTAGCTATTAACGAAATAATTCGATCTTATGCTTCAGGAAGCGCTGAGCGCATAGAGTTGAAAGCTATGTTAAAAAAATTAAGAACTATTGAGATTGATATACCAATGTATATTGGTAATAAAGAAGTAAGAAGTGAAAATAAAATTCGATTATCACCACCTCACGATCATAAACACACGTTGGGGTATTTTTATAAAAGTGATAAAAGTCATGTTCAACTGGCCATCAATGCTGCTCTAGAAGCAAAAGAAAAATGGTCTAATTTGAGTTGGGAAAACCGTGCGAGTATTTTTTTAAAAGCAGCTGAGTTAATTGCAGGACCGTATCGCTATAAACTAAATGCAGCAACTATGTTAGGTCAAAGTAAAAATGTTTTTCAAGCCGAAATTGATAGTGCTTGTGAAATTATTGATTTTCTGAGATTCAACGTACAGTATATGACTGAAATTTACGACGAACAACCAATTTCTGGACCAGGTGTATGGAACAGATTAGAGTGGCGTCCTTTAGAAGGGTTTATTTATGCACTAACGCCTTTTAATTTTACAGCTATTGCAGGAAATTTACCAACTAGTTGTGCTATGATGGGAAATGTAGTCGTATGGAAACCAAGTAATACACAAGTATACAGTGCAAATGTATTAATGGAAATTTTTAAAAAATCAGGTCTACCTGATGGTGTAATTAATTTAATATATCCAAGCGGACCCGATGCTGCTGAGGTCATATTTAATCATAAAGATTTTGCAGGCATACATTTTACTGGAAGTACAGAAGTGTTTCAAAATATTTGGCAAACCATTGGCAACAATATTCATAAATACCGTTCTTATCCCAGAATTGTTGGTGAAACAGGTGGAAAAGATTTCATAATGGCTCATAAATCAGCCGAAGCTAAAACTTTGGCAGTGGCATTATCAAGAGGTGCCTTTGAGTATCAAGGTCAAAAATGCTCAGCAGCATCCCGTGCATACATTCCATCTAATTTATGGAATGAAGTAAAAACGAATGTTTTGGAAGATTTAAAATCAATGAAAATAGGACCTACCGAAGATTTTACTAATTTTATTAATGCCGTTATTGATGAAAAAAGTTTCGATAAGTTAGTTAAATTTATTGATTCGGCTAAGAAAGACGAACAAGTTGAGATTATAGCAGGTGGAAATTATGATAAAACAAAGGGTTATTTCATTGAACCTACTATAATTGTAGCTAAAGATCCAAAATATGTAACCATGTGCGAAGAATTATTTGGACCTGTTCTTACAATTTTTATATACGACGAAAACAAATATGAAGAAACCTTAGAATTAATTGATTCTACTTCTATCTATGCTTTAACAGGAGCTATTTTGAGTCAAGATCGTTATGCAATTGAATTAGCTACTAAAAAATTAAGTAATGCAGCAGGTAATTTTTATATTAACGATAAATGTACAGGCGCAGTGGTAGGTCAGCAGCCATTTGGTGGTTCAAGAGGAAGTGGAACAAATGACAAAGCAGGGGCTAAAATTAATTTATTGCGTTGGGTTTCGCCTAGGACGATTAAAGAAACATTTGTTCCGCCTATAGATTATAAATATCCTTTTTTAGAGGCAGATTAAGTTAAATTAAATAAAAAAATATTAAATTTAAAAACTACTTAACAAAAAGTTATTTTTTGCTCTTATTCCTTTTTCTGTTTTTTCAAGTTTGATACACTCAATATTTGGATCGTGTTCAAAAAATAGTGTCCAGTCGTTATCTAAAGCTGTTTTTAAAATAAAATCTTTTTCTTTTAAAGTTTCTAGAGGTCTAATGTCATATCCCATTACGAAGGGAATTGGTAAATGACCAACACTTGGTATTAAATCTGCCATATAAGCAATTGTAGATTTTTTATATTTTATAATTGGCAACATCATGCCTTCGGTATGCCCATTTACTTCAATAAATGATAAATTATTAATTAAAGTACTTTGCATATCAATGAAATTTAATTGGCCACTTTCTTTAATTGGTAAAATATTTTCTTTTAAAAAACTTGCTTTCTCACGACTATTTGCATGAGTTGCCCAATTCCAATGTTTTTCGTTGCAGTAATATTTTGCATTTTTAAATGCTGGTTCTAACTTTGTTTTATCACTATTGTATTTAATACTTCCACCACAATGATCAAAATGTAAATGAGTCAATATCATATCTGTTATATCATCCATTCCAAAACCATATTTATTCAAAGACTTAAGTAAGGTATCGTTTCCGTGTAAATAATAGTAACCAAAAAATTTTTCATCTTGTTTATTCCCCATTCCATTATCTATTAATATTAATCGATTTCCTTCTTCAATCAATAAACAGCGTAAAGCCCAACTACACATATTATTTTGGTCGGCTGGATTAGATTTATTCCAGATAGATTTCGGGACCACACCAAACATAGCACCACCATCTAATTTAAAATGACCAGTATTAATTGAATATAAATTCATATAATATATAAGTTATTTATTTTAATAAACTTGAATAAAACTAAGTTTTAGGTTTATTTATAATTTTAGGATTTGGAACTGGTTTTTTTACATTAGTTGGAGAAGAATTGAAAAAAGTATTCGGTGAATCGTTTTTATTTTTTTGAAGGTGAAATATAAATCCAATACGATAAAAAAGTAAATCACTTGTATTAGCTTTCATTATTTTGTAATCAAAATTTTCAACTCCATTTTTTGCAAGAGAAACTGAATTAAGGTTAACAAAATCAGTTTTTGTACCATTAGAATAAGAAACTCTCATATCGAATAATATATTACCTGTGATATGATATAAAGTACCAAACCCAAGTCCGTAGTGATTTGTATTATTACTTAATATTAAAGTTGAAGTTGATTTTTGATAATCTATTGGTGCTTTGTAAAAGGTATTTATTTGATTTGTTATAAATTGTCTTAATGCAAGATTAAGTTCAAAATAGGGTTCCCATAATCCATAATTAAAAGTGAATTTTGGACCCAAAAATAACCCTGAACATAAATTTTCAAAACGTGAATATCCTTTATCGTTATTAGAGGTATTAAAAATAATAGAATCGATATTTTTATGACCATGCCACTGAGCATCAAGCCCAATAGAGAGCCTTAGGCTGAATGATTCTTTTTTTATTAATTGATTACTTAAGTATTCGAAAGAAAAACCTAATCCATTTTTATAACCAAGATTTTGTAATGATTTTTGAGGACTGCTTGCATTAAAATAAAAACCTATATTTTGCGATTTTAAATTAGTAAACAGAAAAAAAAAGATTAAAATAAAATATATATTTAATTTTAAAAGCATATAAAATAATCACTAATACTATTATAATTTAAACTAAATTAAAATCAATGATTGACAATAATTTTTTTAATAACTCTTTCAGTTCCGTTTGAAATTTCAGTAAAATAAATTCCGGCAGGGTTATTGCTTAAATCTAAATTAATTAGATTATTGCTTACATTTTGCAAATGTTCCGATGATATTTGCTGGCCAATAGAATTATAAATTTTTATAAATAATTCTTCTTCTTTTGGAAGGGTAAAAATTAAATTAAATTTACCACTTGATGGATTTGGCATAATTGAAATATTCGAATTAAAGCTTGTAATATTTTCTTTAATACCAACTATAGGACTACAAGTAATTTGAGGAATAATTGCCAATTGAATTTTTGCGCTTCTAAAGGTTCTAAAGGTTCGCCATGTATTATTATATTGTAAAAACCAGCTACTAGAATCATTTGATATGTTAGTTTTTGTATTGCTAAATATTTTTATTGAGTCGCTTGACGAATTAAAAGGAGTTTGAACAGAAGCAAAAAACCCAGATATATTATTGATTAATATAGGTGATTGAAAATTAAATTTATACGGAATAATTTTTGTAGTTGTAAATGTGTAATTAGGGCTACCACAATATTTAATAGTATTTGTTTTTGTAGAAGCTGCAATACTTGCTAAACTTTCGCTTTGTTGCCCTAATTGAGCTCCAGGCCCAGAATTAACTGCGCCACCATAAAGCCTACATAAAATTTGTGTATTAGAATTTGGAGATGATGCTTTTGTACCTGAGCTATCAAATAAAACAATAACACTATTTACTTGAGGAAATTGGGTTGCAGAAAAGGAATTACTGGAGTAAAACTGAGCAAATTCTTTATCCTTATAACAATTTGTGCCTGTTAAAAAACCTGCAAATCCAGTTTGGCAACCTAAAACTAAACTATTATTTGGTGCTTTGTACGTTATTAATGTATCAGTTTTTTTAATAATTCTTATACTATCAATGCAAGGTGTTGGAGTTGAACAATTAGTAACTGAATTTACAACAACACTATAAGTAGAAGCATTTAAACTATTTGTTGCAACTAAAGTTAGAGTATAGTTACCTACCGAATTAAAAGTTATTGCAGGATTTGGAGCAGAGGGTGAAGGGAAAAATGATCCTGGTGGTATAGAACTCCATATAAATGAGGGCTGAGGACCTCCTGTAGAAGTATTGTTTGGAGTAAAAGCCTGCCCTATGCATGGTATTGCATTTACATTAAAGCTTGCCAATGCTGAACTTGTAGGTAATGCAAAGGGAGTGCATAATGAGTGAGTTCCCAGTAAATTACGTTGAGTACATTGACTCATAGCAGTTTGCATACGAATAGATTGACCAATTGTAAACATATTTTTGCATACATCGTCAGTTCCATCCATAAAATTCATAAACATTTCTCCATTTGGGCTTTGACTCACCCCACAACGATCAATATGAACAGGATGAGTTAAACAACCTGTATTTTCTTGTTTGGAATAGGGTGTATCGTTGCAATAATCGGACAAACAATTTCCATCACCCCAAATTTTTCTTAAACCAAGCCAGTGTCCAATTTCTTGAGTAGCAGTTCTTCCTTTATCTCTTGGAGCTAAAATAGTACCAACTGTACCAAAATTTTTTGTCCATATCCAGATACCATCATTTAATGCAGTTCCGATACTTCCGCCAAATAAACCAGATAAATTTGTTCCTGCTGGATAAGTTGCATAAGAACTTAAGGTTGAACTTGGCGGTCTATCACTAATCCATATATTTAAATAACGAACAGGGTCCCATATTGAGTTTAATTTGACAGTATTTTCAATATAATTTTGAATATTTAAAGTTGCAGTTGTTGGATTTTGCCATGCATTTGTTTGAGCATTGATTCGATCTATCCCTCTTTCAGTTAAGGCTGCACCATTTGGATTTTTGGTTGCAAAACAAAATTTAATTCCAGTATTAGAAACTAAATTAGAAAAAACAGCTGGCACATTACCTACATTTAATCCAGTGCCAGCAAAGTCATTATTTAAGACTGTTAATTGAGAATAAATTTGATTTGAATCAACATTAGGGAATGTTCCCAATGCCTCTCCAAAATGAACAATATGAACAATTATAGGTATAGTATAATTAACTATTTGAGATTTCCCGCTCTCAAGATTTTTAGTAAATTTTTCTACTTCTTTGTTAAACCAATCATCCCATTGCTGTGATGGTTCTGGTGTGCCACTTTTGGAAATTTTTTCTACATTTTGAGCGGAAATTATAGATGAGCTAAAAATAAGGACAATTAAGAAATTTAATATTTTATTCATAAAAAAAAATTAGATGCAATAAATTTAAGATAAATAAAATCAGTATAAAAATTTTTTTTTAGTTTAATTTGTTTAATCTAGCAAATTTTAAAAGTAAACTTTTCTGACCTCCTTTTTCGAAGAGAATATTTGCTTTTGTTTCGGGCCAATTTCCTTCAAGAAGAGAAATTTGCCCTTTGCCAAATTTATCATGCAAAACCCAGTCTCCTTCTAATAAGCTTTTATTTAAATTGGTGTCTAAATGAGAAGAAGAGGGAGATAAGTTAGAATTTATTCTAATGAGTTTTTTATTTGAAGGGTTAAAAGCAATAATATTTGATTTTTTATTTTCAGAAGAAGAGTTATGATTCAAGTTATTTTTTTTTAAATAATTATTTCTAAAACCCTCAAAAGAATCATCTGAAAACTTCTTTTGAAAACTTTCTTGAGGATAATCTATATACTTAGGATCAATTTCATCAATAAATCGGCTAGGTTCGCAGTATGTTATGTTTCCAAATCGATATCGCGTGGTTGCAAAACTTAAAATAGCTTGTTTTTCGGCGCGGGTAATAGCAACGTAAAATAACCGACGTTCTTCTTCTAAATCGCTTCTATCATTAATAGATAATTGAGAAGGAAATAAATTTTCTTCAAGACCAACAATATAAACATAGGCAAATTCCAATCCTTTTGCAGCATGAACAGTCATTAAACTTACTTTATCGCCTTCTTTATCATCTTCTTTATCAACATTGGTTAGTAAAGTAATTTCTTGCATAAATTCATCTAATGTTTTTAACGAATAATCTGTATCCTGATTAAATTTAAGTGAGTTAGAGGGATCAATTGCTGATTTAATTACATTATTTAATTCATTTTCTTGAGGTGTTCTTGGTTGTTCGACAAAATCTTTAATCCCATTCAATAATTCTTGAATATTTTCATATCGGCTTACTCCTTCGGGTGTTTTATCGTTATATAATTCTTTTACTATTCCACTATTTACAGCTATTTGATTTGCTAATTCATAAGCATCTTTATATGCTAGTAAAAGGTTAAAGGAATTTATTTGAGTTACAAAATCATTAATTTTAGATGAAATACCTGTATTGATACCTAAATTAAATTCTTTTAAATTACTAATCACCATCCAAAGGCTAATATCATGTTCTAGAGCGGCAACTGTAAGTTTATCTATTGTTGTTTGACCAATTCCTCTGGCTGGATAGTTAATAATCCGCTTTATACTTTCATCATCACTATTGTTTATTATTAATCTGAAATAGGATAATAAATCTTTAATTTCTTTTCTTTGATAAAAACTAATTCCACCATATATCTTGTAGGGTATGTTTAATTTTCTCAGCGCTTCTTCAAATGATCTGGATTGTGCGTTGGTTCTGTATAAAACTGCAAAATCACTATTCATGACTTGATATTGTGCTTTTGTTTCAAAAATATGATTAGCTATTTTTAGACCTTCTTCGTTATCTGTATTTGCTTTTATAACTTTTAATAGAGTACCATCAGGGTTTTCGGTAAAAACGGTTTTTTTTAACTGTTCTTTGTTATTTGCAATAATTTGATTTGCTGCTGCAACAATTGTTTTTGTACTTCGATAATTTTGTTCGAGTTTATATGTTTTTAGGTC
>SYAL01000034.1 GCA_005787585.1 Bacteroidota bacterium | reverse complement strand
TTATTTTTTTCATATTTTATTTTATTAATAAATTAAAGTTGTTCCATTTGTATTTTTTTTTAAAAATTAAAAAAGTAAAACTTGCCATAAAAAACCAACAAATAATTTCTATGTAAGGGTTTTCGTTTTTTATTTCTAGAATCGAGTAAGGTTTAAGAACTGAATCTGATGAAGAAACCATTAATCCACTTACCAGATTATTTGCGAAGTGTATTCCAATTGCTAATTCTAATCCTTCGTCTAATAGCGAAATACATCCCATAAATAAAGCAAAAATTATATAATATGATAACATAATATTCCATCCAAATTTTTGAACTTCAGGATTACTCATATGAGCTAAACCAAAAAGTAAGGACGTTATAATTAATGGAACAAAACCGTTTTTAAATATTTGAGACATGCCTTGAATCAAATACCCTCTAAAAATAATTTCTTCAATACCAGTTTGAATGGGCATAAATATTAGTAAAATAATTGCAGAAATAATAAATCCTTGCAAATCAAATTGAATTTTATAATCCAAAGGATTTAAAAGATAATTTATTAAAAGTGATACTAATAATAAAATAGCCCAAATTGTAAAAGCGAATCTTGCACGATTAATTCTAAACTTTTGAAAACCAGTTATTACGCTATTCAGAGATTTGTGGTGTATTTTTTTTAAACCTAATAAAAATGCAATAAATGCAAATACGAACATGCCGAGTTCTAATAATATTACCCAGTTTTTATCTAGTTTTAATGCCTCACTATTAAATAATAAATTTGCATTACTTAAAATTTCTTCTTCAGAATATCCATTTTGTTTTAAAATATTTATTAATGGATAAAATGAAATATATTGAAACAATAAGTAGCCAATTAGTAAAAAAAAAATAGTTGTTAAATACATCCAACCCTTATTAAATCCGTTTACCAATCCACTAATGAGGTATAAATTATTAAAAGGAAGGTTTGGTTTTTCAATATTATCTTTCGCAAGTTCCATTAAATTATATATTTATTAATAATTCAATTCTAATTTTATTTATATGATTAATAAATGTACTTAATATTTTAAAACGTACAATTAATTTAATATCTATTTTATGTTAAAAGAGCTAATAAAAACATGTATAAATTTTTATTTATTAGTTATAAACTATTATTTTTGTTTATGAAAATACACATCTGTTTTTTATGCAGTATTTTATTTTTTTTATCATGTTCTAATTTATCTGAACAAAAAAACATTTATTCAGAGGTTGATTTAGGGAAAAGTTTATTTTTTGATACCATTTTATCTCGAAATTATAAATTAAGTTGTGCCAGTTGCCACAAACCTGAATTTGCTTTTGCTGATAATGTTTCATTAAGTAAAGGTATTAATGCGCAATTAGGTAACAGAAATACTCCAAGTGTAATGAATCAAACTAATCGTAATTTCTACTTTTGGGATGGTAGAGCAGAATCATTAGAAGAACAAGCTTTAATGCCTATCGAAAATCCATTTGAAATGGACTTACCATTGTCAATTGCAATTAAAAGGCTTTTAAAAAGTAAAAAATATAATGAAGCATTTATAAAAGTTTATGGTAAAGCACCCTCTCGAGAATTACTAGCCAATGCTATTTCTTGTTATGAAAAAACATTAGAAACTAGTAAATCTGTTTTTGATAAATATTTAAATGAAGAGGATACAACTTTGATGAACGAAAGTGCTAAAAGAGGATTGACTATTTTTAATGGTAAAGCTAGGTGTTTCGACTGTCATTTTGGAGTTGATTTTACAGGAAGTGATAAGTTTAAAAATATAGGTATATATAATGGTAAAGAATTTAACGATGAAGGAAGATTTAAAATTAGTGGTAACCCCAAAGATTTAGGTGCATTTAAAATACCTGGCTTAAGAAACATTGCTCAAACAGCACCATATATGCATAACGGAATGCATAAAACTTTAAGTCAAGTAATTGATTATTATAATGAACCTGATAAATTTATTTCTAATTCTATAAATCGAGACTCTTTATTAGACAAACCTTTAGGTTTAAATAATAGAGAAAAAAAAGACCTTGAATTCTTTTTATTAAGTTTGAGCGATGAAAGATTTAATAAAAATAATTAATATACTTTATATAAAATAGGTTTACTTGGACTAGCGTCGTTTTCGAATGGTGCAATTTGTAAATTAAGAATGTAGGTGCCATCATTAATTTCATTAGACACATATATCATTTCTGTAATTGTTTTTTCTAGTTTAACTTTAATCGGATAATTCCAAAAAGTGTGATGCGCTTCTAGCTTACCTCCATCTTGCTCTTTATCTATACTTGGCATATCTATTAATAAATGAATAATACCTAAGTCATTTAAGAATTCAATAGCTTCTTTTAAAATGTAGGGCGGATTTGTATTACTATAATTTGTATGTAACTTATTTGAGCCATTACTTAAAGTTCTAATAATTATAGCTTCTGGCTTAGGTATATGATTTAAAGCTGTTTCAAATTGCTGGCGAGTTAAAGCAAAATCTCCGTTTTCTAAATTTGTTGGAAGCAAAGTAATTAATTCTGCAACAAAAATAAATCTTTTTAGATATTTATTAATCGTATAAAACTCTTTACTTATATGCCCTGCACATTCAGTATGAGTTCCATTTCCGTGAGGGTTAAAAATAATGTTTCTGAAATTTACTGATCCACCTTTTGTTACATCACCAATCCAATCGCCCTTAACAACCGGTTCTAATTTCATTGGGTCAACGTACCAGGCACTTGTAGCATCCATATTTGTAGTCAATGGCATCGAAATATCAATTGGTTTAAAAAAATCAATTTTATATTCTTTTCCTAAGTGAAAAATACTTGCAATCATTTTATACTAATAATTAAACAGCCACCGTAGCTTTAATATGAGGATGAGGATTATAATTTTCTAATTCAAAATCTTTAAATTCAAAATCAAAAATAGAGCTAATTTTTTTATTAATTTTCATAGTTGGTAATGGTAAAATAGATCTTGTTAATTGAAGTTTAGCTTGTTCAATGTGATTTGTATAAAGATGTGCGTCACCTAAAGTGTGAATAAATTCGCCTAATTTTAAACCACAGACTTGAGCTACCATCATAGTTAATAAAGCATATGAGGCAATATTAAAAGGTACTCCTAAAAAAACATCTGCACTTCTTTGGTACAACTGGCAACTTAATTTGCCTTTTGCTACATAAAATTGAAAAAAGGCATGGCAGGGTGGAAGTTTCATTTGATTGATATCAGCTACATTCCATGCGCTAACAATTAATCTTCGTGAGTCATTATTTTTTTTAATCATTTCAATAACTTGAGTTATTTGATCTATATGTTCACCATTTGGTAATGGCCAATTTCTCCATTGGTAACCATATACAGGACCAAGATTGCCATTTTCATCAGCCCAATCATCCCAAATACTTACATTATTTTCTTTCAAATATTTAATGTTAGTATCGCCTTTTAAAAACCAAAGCAGTTCATAGATAATACTTTTTGTATGTAGTTTTTTTGTTGTTAGTAAGGGAAATCCTTCTTCAAGATTAAAACGCATTTGATAGCCAAATATGCTTATTGTTCCAGTTCCTGTTCTATCTGTTTTTTTACATCCAACATTTAAAATATGTTGCATTAAATCATGATATTGTTTCATCGAATGTATTATTGAAATAAAAATATTTAAAGTAAAAATAAAAATCCCTCCTTTGATATGGGGAGGGATTTATTAATAGTTATAAAAAAAATTATTTTATAAGTGTTATTTGTCCAGTAAATTCTTTTCTACCTTCACCATGTGAACCAACTATTTTAACGTTATAAATATAAACACCATCGCCAACTTTTTTATCGTTAACCTTTCCATCCCAAAAGCTATTAATATCCTTGCTTGTATATATTATTTTTCCCCAACGATCATAAATATTTATCAAAAACCCTTCTTCACTTAATCCACTGCCTTTAATTTGAAAAACATCGTTTATTCCATCATCATTTGGGGTAAAACTATTGGGTATAAATATATTATAATCATCTCTTATATTTATATATTTCATAACAGTATCAGTACATTCATTTTCAGTTTTACAAATTAATATCACAGAATATTGCCCTGTTTTGTTGTATAATAATTGAGGGTTTTTAATGTTTAAGGTGTCGCTACTTGTTTCTGATGTTAATCCTGTAAAAAACCAAGTATAACTGTTTGGCTCGTATGAATGGCTTGGGTTAAAAGTAACTTCCTCTGTAATAGTTGGAAATTCTGGACTCCAATTAACTTTTGTGTTTGGTTTAGGATAAACTAAAATTGGTTGTGGGTATTGAAATATGCCTGAACATCCATTTTTACCTTTTGATAAAATTTTTAAATTATATATTCCTGGTTTATCAATACAATAATTAAAGCTATCTTTTTGAATTTTATCAGTACCACCAAAATCGTATGTAGTAATTGCAGCTTGGCTTTGAGTTCGAGAATTAAGGAATAAACATAAAGGCTGACAACTAGTTGTTTTATCAAGTTTTAAATCTGGTAATGGAGGTTGATTAACAATAACAGAAAATGTATGGGCAATGGTATAATTTGGGCAAGCAATGTCATAAGCAATAAAATTATAAATTGTTGTCCCCAAAGGGCTACATTTTTTATTATTACCATTTGGTCCTATTAAATATACTGATGGATTCCATGTATATGCATAGTTTTCACTTCCACCAGTAACACCTCCAAATAATATTGTGGTGTCATTTTTACAAATCGTTCTACTAAACGGAGTTAAAGTAAATTGGATTGGGGTTAAAACATCTATTTCAGTAGATTTGCCTGTTATACATGGACCAAGAGAAACATTTAGTGTATAGGTACCAGTATTATTTGGTTGAATAGATGAGAAGTAGATATTTTGAGAATTGGAAGTAAATCCGGTAGAACTTGTCCAGGTATATGAAGTAGCTCCACTAGGGCCACTAATAGATATTGGACTATTGTAACAAGCTTGTTGGCGAGGAACTAATGTGAAATTTAAAAGAGGATTTATTGTTAAAGCAACCGTGTTAGAACTGTAGCAATATACTATTCCATTATAAAAGGTAGCTATTACTGTATAAATTCCTGATGCAGAAGTTGTTGGATAATATACTGGTGGATTAGGAAGTGAAGATGAAAAACCATTTGGACCAGTCCAAGAAAATTGATAAGCGCCAACTGCACTTGCTTGTAAATAGGCATTATTTGGCTCGCAAACTGGACCAGGAGGGATTACTGTGATTGTATTTACAGGAACAACATTTATTTGAACAGATTTTGATGTGATGCATTGAGTTGAGCCAATAGCAAACTTTGCATAAACGTAATAAATACCAGATTGATTTGCTTGAATACCATTAATTACAGGAAATGCACCAATAGAAGTCCATTGTTGTGGTCCAGTCCAACTGTATGTTAATGCTGCTGGTGATGTGGTTGCTGAAAAATTTACTACTCCATCTTTACAAACATTTGAGGTTGCATATATAATGGGCTGAGCAGTTGATACAATTGATACAGTAATTGCAGCAGCGGTTGTACATGTAATCACTCCGTTAGAGAATAAGGCTGTTACAGAGTAGGTTCCTGCCATTATTGGAGTAATATTGGTAAGAAATGGATTTTGTATTGATGAAATATAAGATTGAGGTCCAAGCCAGGAAAAACCAATAGCTCCGGTGGCACCAGCCGATAAATTTAAGTTAGCACCTTGGCATAAAGTGTATGCGGGAGATGCAGCAGCAGATACAGGTACTGTTTGAACTACATTTACAGAAGTTGTTGCGGAACGAGGGCAAGTTATGTTTCCAAAAATAATATTAGAAAAAACAGTGTAAATTCCACTTTGATTTACTGAATTAAAAGAAATACATGGATTTTGACTTGGATCTAAAAATCCATTAGGCCCAGTCCAATTGTAACCATTATTTGTAGTAGGTAAATTTGAAGATAAACAATAATTAGTCCCTAAACATATATTTGTAGGGCTACTGATAGTAATTGCAGTATTTGGCGCTACACTGATATTTGTCACCCCCGTATTAGTACATCCAGAAAACAAAGTGGTTATTGTATATTGGCCAGAATTGGGTTGAGGTAAAACGTTATTTATTGATATTATGTTGGAGTTTGAAACAAAATTTGCAGTTCCCGGTGGGCCTGATACACTGTATGATATTCCACCAATTGGTGCAGTAAAAGTAGCTGTGCTATTAAAACAAAATTGACCTGGATTTGTAAATGTTAATGGAGGAGGAGCAGTAATGCTTAAGTTAAAAGTTGCTGAAGATACTGCTGGAAGTCCGTTAACTACTCCGTTTCCAGTAATTGTGTATTGAATTGATGTATTACTTGAAATAGTAAAGTTTGGATTTGCTTGAACAACATTTGGTGGGGTTCCCGAGTTAAGAATATAGGTTACATTAGCAGCATTATTCCAAGTGGCAGTTACAATAATTGATTGGCCAGGACATGCATTATAATTAGGAATAGTAACTTGAGATTGAATAATTTGAGAGCAGAACAAGACTGATAAAATTAATAAAAACCGAAACGTTATAGTGAATTTTAATAGCATGTTACAAAACAAATTGAAAATAAATATTTGTAAATTGGAATAGTTTATCAACTTACTCATTTTATTTTAAGTTTTAAAATTATATAAGAATCTATAAATCAAATCAATCTTTACAAATTTATAAAAAAAAGTGAATTTATACCAAATTTTCCCTAATTAATAAGTCCTATTTACTCATTAAATTTAGTATTATCTTATAAATTTCGATTGCTATTAGAATTTTGTAAATGATAATAATCAGATTTTAGTGATAATAATTAACATATTTTTATAATTTTGCTAGTAAATAAAATTAATCAATGAAAGGAATTATTTTAGCCGGTGGCTCAGGTACGCGTTTACATCCATTAACTTTTGCTATGAGTAAACAAATGATGCCTATTTTTGATAAGCCAATGATTTATTATCCGCTTTCGGTTTTAATGATGGCTGGAATTAATGAAATCTTGATTATTTCTACTCCCCATGATTTGCCTCAATTTGAGCGATTATTGGGTAATGGTGAAAATTTGGGATGTAAATTCACTTATGCTATTCAAGATATTCCAAATGGTTTAGCTCAAGCATTTGTTATTGGCGAAAAGTTTATAGGAAAAGAAAAAGTTGCTTTAATTTTAGGTGATAACATATTTTATGGTGTTGGTTTAGGGGGCTCCTTAAAACAAATAAATAATCCCGATGGAGGAGTTGTATTTGCATACCATGTAAGTGATCCCGAGAGATATGGAGTTGTAGAGTTTGACGAAAATCATCGGGTACTTTCTATAGAAGAAAAACCGCAGTTTGCTAAATCGAATTATGCAGTTCCTGGACTTTATTTTTATGATAATGATGTGGTTGAAATTGCTAAAAATTTAAAACCCAGTCTTAGAGGGGAGTTTGAAATTACAGATATAAATAAAGAATATTTGAGACGTGGAAAATTGAAAGTATCAATTATGGATAGAGGGACAGCGTGGTTAGATACTGGCACATTTTCATCATTAATGCAAGCGGGGCAGTTCGTTCAAGTAATTGAAGAAAGACAGGGTCTAAAAATTGGTTGTATTGAAGAAGTAGCATTTAATATGGGTTATATCAATAAAGAAAAGTTAATCAAGTTAGCAACACCATTAACCAAAAGCGGCTACGGTAATTATTTATTAGAATTAGCAAAACATTCTTAAGTCTGTGCTTAATCAATATCAAAATTTAATGGATTTATTTTTAAGACATTTAGAGTCTTATAAGATTAATTTAATTGGAAAAAAGCCCGAAGAATTATATGAACCAGAGGATTATATTTTATCATTAGGAGGCAAACGATTAAGACCTTTGTTAGCTTTAATTGCTTGTGATTTATTTGATAAAAATCCGAAATTAGCCTTGCATTCTGCATTAGCAGTTGAGTTGTTTCATAATTTTTCATTAATACATGATGATATTTTAGATGCTGCACCGATTAGAAGAAATATGCCCACGGTACACAAAAAATGGAATACTAATATTGCTATTTTAAGTGGTGATGTGATGCTCGTAAAATCATTCCAATCTTTAGAAAATTATGGATTCAAAGAATTCAAAAAGTTATCAAAGATTTTTAATGATACTGCAATTCAGGTTTGTGAAGGACAACAAATGGATATGAATTTTGAAACTGCGGCCCATGTCAGTGTTGAAGATTATATTCATATGATTACATTAAAGACAGCTGTTTTATTAGGTTGTAGCTTAAAAATGGGAGCAGTTAATGCATATACTAGCGAAGAGAATTTGAATAATATATACGAATTTGGTAAACATTTAGGAATTGCTTTCCAATTGTTAGATGATAAGTTAGATACATTTTCTGAGAATTTAGAAAAATTTGGGAAACAAATAGGGGGTGATATTTTGGCTTCAAAAAAAACGTTTTTATTGATTAAAGCTATGGAATTATCAGACGATAGACAAAAAAAAGATTTAATTAAATATTTAGGATTGAAGACAATTGCCTCTGATAAAAAGATTGAATGTGTTTTAAGTATTTATAATGAATTAAATATTAAAAAACTTTGTGAGCAAGAGGCACATAAGCATACTAATATTGCTTTAGATAATTTAAATAAAGTGGAGGCTAGCTCGTTAAAGAAAGATCAACTTAAAATATTTGCACTCGAATTACTAAAAAGACAAGTATAATGACTCTATTTGATTATAAACATGTTTTACCAATTCAAATTCGATTTAACGACATTGATAAACTTAATCATCTAAATAACGCTTGTTATTTAACTTTTTTCGAATTAGGTCGAGTTAATTATTTTAATAATATTATAAAATCATCTGTTAATTGGGATGAAATGGGTTTTATTTTAGCTCATACAGAAATTAATCATATTCAACCCATTTATTTGAATGATGAGGTTTATTGTTATACAAAAGTAATTAGATTGGGATCAAAAAGTTTAACAGTTAAAAATGCTATAGCAAAAAAACAAAGTAATAAACTGGTAATTTGTGCTGAAGGAACTGGGGTTTTGGTAGCTATGGATTTTAAAAACAATTTAAGTATTGTTATACCATTAGATTGGAGAAAATTAATTAAAGAAGAAGAAAATATTTAGTTTAAATAAATCTTTTAAATCAATATATTAAACTCTAACTCCAATTAAAGTAACATCATCAATTTGTTCTAAATCTCCTACCCAAGATTTAAAAGTATTTTCGAGTACTGTTTTTTGCTCATCCATGGGTAAATGAGCATTTTTAGATAATAGTTCACGTAATTTTTTGCTCATAAATTTCTTACCTAATTCGCCACCAAATTGGTCAGAAAAACCATCTGTTAAAGTATAGATGACGTCTCCTTTTTCAATATCAATTATATGTTGAGTAAAAGAAATATCCTGCTTGTCGTGTTTTCCCACTGGCATTTTATCTGGTTTTATTTCAATTGTTTCGGAACCTCTTACTATCCAAATAGGGTTATTAGCGGCGGAAACAGTTATTTTTTTCTTTTTAAAATTAAAACATATAACACTACAATCCATACCGTCTTTACCGCCTTCAGCACTACCGTCTTTTTTTAGACGTTCAATAATTATTTTACGAGTTGTATTTAAAATTTCAGAGGGTTGGTCTTGATTTTCAATAGCCTTTTCTAAACTAGTGATATTTAATAAACTCATAATAGCACCCGGAACACCATGCCCAGTGCTATCTGCTGTTGCTAATAAAAAATTATCTTTATTTATTTTTTCTGCAAAATAAAAATCTCCGCTCACTACGTCTTTTGGTTTAAAAAAAACAAAATAATCTTTTAAATTTTGATTTAATAATTCTTTTGTTGCTAAAAAGCTTCTTTGTATTCTTTCAGCATAATTTATGCTATCAGTTATTTCTTTGATTTTTTCTTCAACTATGTGCCTTTGTCTAACTACTTCTTCAGTTCTTTCTATAACTTTTTGTTCTAATACCCTCTCATTTTCAGCAAGACCCTCACGCATTTTTAATAAAGCATGTCCAAGTGAGTCATCTTTACTTAAGGGTATATATGTTGCTTTAAAATTACCAGACCCAGTTTCGTGAGCAAAATCGGTTGTGCTATGCATAGATTCAATAAGGTCATTAAGTGCCTTGCCCATTTCACCGATTTCATCACGAGATTCGGCAATCCTCTCCTTTGGTAAAATACCCAAACCCATTGACAATAGCATTTTTTTAAGAATTTGTACTGGCTGTGTAATAGATCGAGTAGTAAAAAATGCGATTAATACACCTCCAATTACTAAAGAAATGCCAAGTAGTTGTACAAATCGTTTTAAAAAGTCTAATGAGGAAAACATTGTTTTTATTTCTAACTCTGCAATTTTCTGTTTTATCGAAATAAGTTCATTTAAATTTTTATAAATTGCTTGAATATTTTTTTCAGACTCCTCAAAAGGATCTAAAGCCATCATATAAATAGTAGGGTCTTGATACGCCTCAGCGGTGTTTAATTGTTCCATAATTTCTTCTTTATAAAGAACAAATAAAGCTTCGATTTGACTAAAAATTATTCTAAGTTTACGTATATCTAGAGGGTCCCAAATTTTAGATAATTCTAATAAATGGTTTTTTTTAGTGGGATAGTCTTTTATGATAATTCTTTTTAATTCTTCTCTAAATTCAACATCATTAAAAGATTTATTATAATACCATTTAGAAATATTAGTATGAGAGCGTTGAAGAAGTAAGTTAATTTCTTTTAAATCGGTAACACTTGGAGTAATTTGACTAACGACTGTTTCTGTTCTTATTTTGCTGTCGTTGAGTGTCAAAATAGTTAGTATAAATGCTACCATTGTACAAATAATAAAAACAGCAAATCCAATTCCTATTCTTCTTCCAATTGTAAACTTAAAATCTATTTTACTTTTTTTCTTCATTTAATTTTTCTTCTTTTGTTGGAGTTTCATCACCAAATTTTACGCCTAAATCAATAGCAATTTTTTTGAATTGGTCTGACTTTGGTTCATCCAACAGCATTCTATACAAATAAAATAAAGCTTCTGCAGATCTAGCATTTTTATTATTTTTAGTATAAACTTTGAAAATAAACTGCTCAGCTTGTTTTGCTAATTTAATTATATTTTCTTGAATAAAATCTATTTGTGTAAAATCTGCACCATAATCAAGTTCTTTACTGAGATTTACAGCTTGATTGTAATACATTAAACCTAAATTGATATTGGCAGATTCATTATTCATATCTAATTCAATAACTTTTAATAAAGCTACTTTGGCAATATTTTGAGCTTTATTATTGTTATTGTCTTTTATAAAAATATCAGAAAAAATACTACCTTTTGTAAGATTATATTCAATATCTTTTGAAGTAAAATTGATATCAGGTTCAAGTATTTTATATATTTCTTTAAATCTATTATATGCAATTAAACTTTTTTCTTCATCAAGAGAATCTTCAAGCATTTTTTTAGAAAGATTAAAATAACCTGCTCCAATATTTTGAAGTAATTTTTTGTTATTCCCTAAGTATGTTTCATCAGGATTTAGAAGATTAGATTTTTTAATAGAAGAAATAATTGTATCCCTCAGGTCTGAATTTAATTTGTTCTTTTCTGAACGTTTATAGATATCAAAGTAAATAAAAGATCTTAGTGTCCAACTTATAAAATCATCTTTAGTAATAGAATCTAAAATTAAACTATCAACACATAATCTTGCTAATTCTATATTAGCTGGAATTTTTGATTCGTAAAGAACTCTTGCTCTAAACAACTTTTCTTCTTGAGCATAAACGCCAATACTTAATAGCAAAAGTGTGCTAAGAATCAATTTTGTTATTATTTTTGGCAATTTATACATTTTTTTCTTCAGCAAAAATTAATCAATAACTTTAAGTGCAAGTGCTTTAAAATCTTCTTTTGTTTCTAATCCAGCTTTTACAGCTGCGTTTTTATTATATTCAAATTTTAATTTATTATCAATAATTACAAAATTAATACTAGCTCCTTTATTACATGACTCGGGAGTTTCTCCAACAATAAGTGCACCTTGTTTTTTATTTTTTGATGCAGCATCGCTAATGGGGTTGATAATGTTTGGCGAAAAATATATAATGTTTGAAATGATGTCTGAATCGAAATGAGGAGTATTTTTTATTTCAATTTCTTGATTTCCTACCTTCTTTTTTGAGGATAGATTTTTTAATTCAGACATTAAACTTTCATTTTTGCCTACTACGTATATAATAAAGTTATTTTCTTTTTTCTTTTCAGGCCATTCAAAGTATCTTGTAAAATTATATAAAAATACAGCCTTCATTTTTGAGTTGGTGTCAAAATTAGATGGCTGAGAAGGCTGTTGAAATCTTAATGAAATCAAACAAAAAACAGGAACTAAATATTTAAAGTATTTTGTCAGTATTATAAAATATCTTACAAATATAGTATTTGATTCTAAAATGCAAACTATTATTTATCAAGTTTTTATTAAAAATTACTTATACTACTAAGTTAATAATAATTTTTAAGATCAACATTAAAAAATCACGATTTTTTGGTTGTAAACTTTTTAAAAACATCTTCCATTTTTTGTTCTTCTTTGTTTAAAGTAAGCACACTCAATTGATTTGAAACTGCAAAATCAAAAATATCTTTTCTTATATCGTTTTTTGAATTTGAGATTAATTGCCAAGTATTATTCTGCAGATGGATGGATTGATCAATATAGGGTATACTTTGTAATAATTTTGATGAAATATTTTTATCAAATTCAACGGTAATTATTTGTCTGATATTATTTTTTTGAAGTTTTTTTGTTTCGTCGTTAGCTACTATTATTCCATGATTAATAATAATAACTTTATCACAAATAGCTTCTACTTCTTGCATAATATGAGTGCTAAGCATAACTGTTTTTTCTTTACCTAAATTTTTAATTAAAAAACGAATATCTTCAAGTTGATTTGGGTCTAATCCGGTAGTTGGCTCATCTAAAATTAGTACTTTTGGATTATGTATCATAGCTTGAGCCAAACCTACTCTTTGGCGGTAGCCTTTGCTTAGAGCTCCTATTTTTTTAGTTTGTTCGGCTTGTAAACCAGTTAGCTCAATCATTTCTTTAACTCGATTTTTTATTTTACTTAATTGATGAATACCACCTACAAATTCTAAGAATTCTTTAACATACATTTCTAAATAAAGAGGATTGTGCTCAGGCAAGTAACCTATTTGTTTTCTGACCTCAATACTTTCGTTAATGATATCAAATCCAAAAACTTTTGCTTGACCAGAAGTTGGAGGGATAAAACAAGTTAGGATTTTCATCATGGTGCTTTTACCTGCGCCATTTGGGCCTAAAAAGCCTACAATTTCGTTACTGCCTATTTCAAAAGAAACCTTATCGAGAGCCTTTTGATTTTCATATGATTTACAAATAGAATTAACTTGAATTGACATTTTCCCAATTATAATATTAATGTTTAAAAACATTGTTTTCTACCCAACCTTTTCCCCAATCTTCAATTTCTTGATTAGACCATAGTTGAGGATAGAAAATACGTTTTTGAAAACGAGGAGGTAAGTATCTTTGCCAGTTAGTTCCACCGGTAGCAGATATATCTTCTGTATTTTGTTGTAAGTATCTTACGGCACTTTTATAATGAACTAATGGCCAATTTATATTTATATTAATATCAAGTTGCTTGAGGGTATTAATTACTTTAATATTTTTTTGATCTGTTTTACTGAGTGAAAGATATTTTTGCCAAATATTTTTTGTTTTATTTTCATTGGCTAAAGCGATAAATTTTTTAAAATATTTTTTTTCAAATTGCTCAAGAGTAAGCGTTTTTTTACCGGTTGAAAGCTCTGTTGCTCCTTTATTCCAATATATATGGTTAAATAATTCTTCAATACTTGTTTTTTTTATTTTGAATTTAGCGCGAACTTCTTTATCAACTAAATTTATAAAATCAGTGCAATACATTTCAATCATTCTATATTGTGCACTTTGAAATCCACTGGCTGGCAATAAGGCCATTCTGTAGCGTAAAAACTGTTCTTTTTCCATTCCATCAATCATAATTTCAAAAGATTTGGTAAGGACTTCAAAATATCGGTTGATGCGATTAATACGTTCGATGAAAAAAGGGACTTCCAATTTTTTATTCCATCCTTCGTTTTTTCCGTTTGGTAATATTTTTAAGCCATTATTACAAATTTGATCTAATTCGTGGATGGATAATTTAAAATAAAGTTCGGTAATTTGATGATAAATTATAAAAATTACCTCATCTGGAAAATCGGTTTTAGGATTTTGTAAAGTTAATAAAGTCTCGAGTTGTGTATAATCCCAATAGGTTAAATAATTCGATAGAAGAAGGCCATCTAAATAGCCATTTAAATCTTGCCCCATTTGAGCATATTTATCTTCTAATAGTTTTATTTTTTTTTCAATATTATTTTTCATTTCAATATAATGAGATAATCGTTTATTTTTAAACTAAAGTTTATGTAATAAATTACTTAAGAATCCAAAAATACAAAATATTACCTATTAATTCCTTTTTTGTCTAATGCCCTATGGTAGGCATCGGCAAATTTTTTATGTTGTTGGTAATTAGATGAATAATCAGATAAGCCATTGAGCTCAGGTTTTGCGCAAAAAAAAATAAAATTATGATTATTAAAATTTAATGTAGCATCAATTGCCTGATTCGTCACCAAACATATTGGGCCTGGTGGTAATCCTTTATATTTATATGTGTTGTATGGAGAATTAATATTTTTATCATTATTTAGAATGCGTTTTGCACTAAAATTTTTATTAGCGAATTTGAGAGTCGGATCAGCTTGCAAAAGCATCCCTTTTTTTAATCTATTAATGTATACACCAGCAATTTTTTCTCGTTCACTTTTAATTCTACTTTCACTTTGAACAATAGAGGCAAGCGTTATTATTTCAGGTATCGAAAAGCCTGTTTTTTTTGCTAATGACTTTCGTTTAGTATCCCAAACTTTATGATAATTATTTTCTAATAATTTTAATAATTGTTCTTTGCTAATAGCCCAACTCACATTCTCTGAATTTGGAATAACCATAGAAAAAGCATTATCTGGTTTGAGTTGAAACGATTTGTTTAAAATTTCTTTGTCGTTAAGTAATTTTCTCAACTCTTTTGAGTTTAATTCTAATTTTTCGTCTATGTAGCTAATAAATTCTTCTAGATTATGTATCTTATAATTAAAATTGAGTTTTACTTTCTCTTCCTGATTATATTTGATTAAATTTATTATTTGTCTCATTGTCATCCTATTAATAATTCGATATTTTCCAGGATTAATACTTTTTTCAAGCTCCATTGATTTGGCTAACCATTTAAAGATATTTAAATTACAAATAATATTTTGAGCATTTATTTCGTTTATCACTTGTTCTAAATTATCTTTGTGTTTGATATAAATAAAGGTGTAATTTTTATCTTTTAATAAAATAGTATTTACAAAGAATTTTTGATAAACAAAATAGGCTCCAGCACAAATTAAAATAATTATAAATAGATTAAATAAGAACTTATTTTTTGATTTTTTTTTCATCAATATTTATAATTTATTTAAAGCAACAGTAACTTTTTGGTTATTAGGATATAGTTTGTGTAAATGTTGTAAATATTTCTTTGCGATTTTATTTTCTTGCTTATAAAGATAATATGCAGATAAATTTAATAATAGTAATTCGTTATCTGGATCAATAGATTCTCCTTTTTTATATAAAATTAGAGCTTCTGTTTCTTTACCTTGTAGTAATTTTAAATATCCAAGATTTGAGTAGGCACTCAGATATTTTTGATTTTCTTTTAGTATAAAATTAAACTGTATTTCGGCTTCTGAAATTTGATTTGTTGATGCCAGAGTTGTAGCATATTTATTTCTGAAATCGAGATGGTAGGGTGCAAGCTCTATTGCGCGCTTAAACCAAATTAATGCTTTAGTTAATTGGTTTTTATAATAATTTGCTTCGGCTATCCGATAACTTGCCCAAGCATCCGAATTTTCATATGATTTTTTATTAAATAATTCATTCAAGCAACGTGTCTCACCTAATTTATTAACGCAAGTAATTATTGCATTAAAATCTTTTTTAATAAAGTAAAGTTGTATAAGTGCGTATCTATTTTTTTCTAATTCGTTTGGTTTGTTTAAATAATTCAAAGCGGAATCTAAATAATTATTTTTTATATCAAATTTATCATATTGATTGATGTATGCTTTTGCTTTTGTTAAGGAATCTGGTTTTCTTTCGTTTAAGGCATACAAACCAATAAAGGTTTTAATTTTATTTTTTTCTTCCGCAGTAATTGGTTTTCGGATATAATGATCGTGAACGGTAACATGAGGAATATCAGTTGAACCTGATACTGGCATGTGGCAGCTCACGCAATTAGACCAATTATTTTTTTTAAATAATTTATGAGCATTTTGTAATTTCAAAGTTTCTTGTTCTTTTTTTGTATTATGGCAAGATAAACAGGCATCGTTAAATACATTGGCATTTGTTTCGCGAACACTCACGTGTGGGTTATGACAGGTTATACAAGTCATTGCCTCTTTATAAGGTTTTAATGTGTTTTTATTTTGAATTTTTTCATAAGATTTTATAAAGCAGGCACTTTGTTTTAATCTATCAGCATGCGAGGCCATAATAAATTCAGTATTTGAATTTGTATATTTTGGTAAAAAAACTGAAATATAATCACTTAATTTTTGACCTGGTTTAAAATCAAAAAAAGATTTATTTTCTTTTAAAATTGCATTTCCTTGTAAATGGCAACGCTGGCAAACATCAAATTGCTCATCGATAGATAATTTAGCTGGATTAACAATTGAATAATCAATGTATTTTGAAGTATCTATTCTACTTCCATTTTGTCGTTGTTTTACATGAATGCTTCCTGGTCCGTGACATCTTTCACAATCTATTCCGCTTGGCATACTTTGGTATTTATTTTCAGAGCCAATAATCATATTAGGGTATGCGTTATGGCAACTAATACACTCCAAGCCAATTTTTCTGTTAAAACGAGTATTAATTCCATTTTCAAAACCAGGTGGAAGATCCCATTTCTTTTTTTGTGTGTAATAAGTCATCGGCATTTGGGTTAAATACCCATTGTTTATTTGTAAATGTGAATTAGTATGTTGTCCTGAACCGATAATAAAATTTACTTGTTCTTTTCGGCTGTATAAAGTGTCTTTTTTTTGAATTCTGAACTCGTGAATGTATAAACTATCTTTATTCCAATAAGCCTTATAGTTTAAGTCTGCTATTTTATCGTAGAGGCTTGGTTTTGAAAAATCTGCAGATGATTTGAATTTACTTGCTACATCAAATGATTTTCCCATACCAGTTTTAATAAAAGAATTATAAATTGATTGGTGACATAATTTACAAGTATTCATGCCAACATAGAAGGCACTGTCGCCGTGATTTAAGTAAGGAGAGCTTTCTTTTTTTGTAATTGATTCTTTATCATAGATATCTGAATTACAATCAGAAAACAAAAAGATAGTAAGAAAAGCAAATAGAAATAGAGTATTTGATTTTTTAAACATCACTATTAATATATTGTAAAAACCAAACATTTTCAAATGAATTCAACCCTGTTTTGTGCCAACACTTTTTTAATCCATTTTTTTCAAACCCACAATGAATAAATAATTTTAAGCTACTTTGATTATTTTCGTTAACATGAGCATAAATTTGTTTTAAGTTAAGTGTATTAAAAGCATAAGTTTTAATTAATTCAATGCATTGTGAGGCAAATCCTTGGTGTCTGAAATTTTCGTGTATATAAATGCCGATTCCACATTTTGCATGTTGAGGATCAAACTCAAACAAATCAATTGCACCTATAGTTTTGTGACTTGATTTATCGTTTACCATTAAGCGTAATTGTTTATTAGTATAAATATCCTGATGAGAAAAGTTAACAAATTCTTCCAAAATAAATTTACTAAATGGAATTTGAGTAAAGCTTACTGGCCAAAGTTTTAAATCGTTTTCCCATTCATAAAGCACATTTATGTCTACTGGTTCTATTGCTCTGAGATAAACAAGCGGGCTTTCTATAAACATTGTTTATGTTTTAGGGTAACATGATTTCGCCTTTGTATACCATAACGGTAATTCCTTTTAGCCAAATATTATAAAAATTTTTTTCGAGTACTTTTTCAAAACTCACCTCTAAATTACCGCCCAATGTTTTAACTAAACAATTGTTTTTATTGTTTGATAGGCCTAAAATAGTGGCAACTAATGCAGCAGCAGTAACACCTGTGCCGCAAGATAAAGTTTCATTTTCGACACCTCTTTCGTACGTACGAACAAAAAGTTGATCATCTTTTTTTTGGATAAAATTAACATTTGTTCCATCTTCTTTAAATCTTTCGGAGAAGCGAATTGCTCTTCCTTCTGATAAAACGTTAATATTTTCAATATCATTAACAAGTTTAACATAATGAGGTGAACCGGTATTTAAATAAAAAAAGTCGTTTGCTATTTCAATTTCTTTTACATCGGACATTTTTAAACTTACCATCTCGTTTTGGTCTATCATAGCTTCGTGTAATCCATCTGCTGCTAAAAAAAATGTTTTTTCTTTGCAAACACCCAGACTTTTTGCAAATGAAACTATACATCTGCCACCATTACCACACATACTACTTTGGTTACCATCGCTATTAAAATATACCATTTTAAAATCTGCACCTGGTTCTAATTCTAATAAAATTAATCCGTCGGCACCAATTCCAAATTTACGATTACATATAAATTTTATCTGCTCTGAATCTAAAGATAAAATATTTTTTCGATTATCAATTAAAATAAAATCATTACCTGTTCCTTGGTATTTATAAAATTGAATTTGCATTTTAAATTAGAACTAATTAATTTTTGTCAAGAGTTCAGAATCTAATACTCGATCGAGTTCTTTAAATTCTGGACTATATAATAATTTATAAACTTGATTTGATGATTTAATATAAAAAGAATGATCAATTTCATATAAAGTTATATTGCTATAATCAATAAAACCATAGAGCATAATTTTATTTTTGATAAATCGATACCCTTTTGAATTAAGCGGTGTTTTCCAAAACTCAACAAAATATAAATCACTATCAGTATCGTTATCCTCAATTATATTAGTTTCACTTGAGTCTTTTGAGAAATTAAACTCCCCAATTTGAATAATTTTTAAATTTTTAACTGTTATCAATTCGTCCGAGGCAATATTAACATCTGAATCTTCTTTTATTAAACTATCAACCTCTGAGTAATTAATTTTGGTTGATTTTTTAAAATTTATTTTAAATCGATTGTTGTTTTTGGTTGCTTCATCTTCAGTATTTGAATTAACTTTTTTTTCTATAACTGTAATTTTTTCATTTGCTGACTCTTTAAGTCTATTAAATAAATCGTTTATTTTTAAAACAAAAAAACCGATTCCAATCAACAAACCTATCGTTACTCCAAAAACAAAAGTGGGAATTTTACGTTTCAATGTATTTTTATGTTTGAGGTGTAAATTTAATGATTTTAAATATTTTTTGGTTATCAAATGTTAAAAAGTAACTCACAAATTAACAACAATATTAATTTTGTGATAACTACTTAAAATAGTTTTATTATGAGAAAATTCGTTCAATTTTTTTTTGTTGCCTGCTTAGGCAGTTTTATTAGCTTGTATTCAGCATATTTATTCTTTAATTCTAATAATTATGTACCCGATTATTTAAAATATTCATTAAATAAATCAAGTAATATTTTGCCCGTATTAAAGAATGTTAGTTCATCAATTTCTGGTATTGATTTTACTTCACCAGCGGAAAAGTCTTTACCTTCAGTTGTTCATATCAAAACCTCTAGTGAGCAAATTAATAATTTAACATATGATCCATTTGCAGAATGGTTTTTTGGACAACAAAAACGTCAGCAAGGATATATTCAACAGGGTAGTGGAAGTGGAGTTATTATTAGTGATAATGGCTATATTGTAACAAATAATCATGTAATTTCAGGAGCAGATAAAATAGAAGTGACACTAAATGATAAACGCTCTTACACTGCACGAATAATTGGTTTTGATGCAAGTACAGATATTGCTTTGATTAAAATTGAGCAAAACGGATTACCCTTTTTATTGTATGGAAATAGTGATTTAGTTAAAATAGGAGAGTGGGTTTTAGCTGTTGGAAACCCTTTTAATTTAAATAGTACTGTAACAGCAGGAATTATAAGTGCTAAAGGAAGAAATAACATTCTTGATAATAATAAACGCCCAATAGAGTCTTTTATTCAAACTGATGCTGCTGTAAATCCAGGTAATAGCGGAGGAGCCTTAGTAAATACAAATGGAGAATTAATTGGGATTAATACTGCTATTGCATCTAATAATGGAACATATCAAGGTTATTCGTTTGCAGTTCCAGTAAATATTGTGAAAAAAGTGATAAGTGACATAATTGAGTTTGGTTCTGTACAGAGAGCTTTTATTGGCATAAGTATTAAAGATATTGATTCTAAATTTGCTTCTGAAAATAATATTAGTCAATTAAATGGAATTTATGTAAATGGAATTAATAATGGAGGAAGTGCAGAAGACGCTGGAATTAAAGTTGGAGATATTATAACTAAAATTCAAGATGTTAAAGTTGGCTCTGTAAGTGAACTTCAAGAACAGATTAGTCTTTATCGGCCTGGTCATAAAATTATTATTGCTTTGCTCAGAAATAATAGGCCTATAGAATTAACACTTACTTTAAAAAATTTAAATAATACAACTAGTTTAATCAAAGAGACCGAATCATTGACTTTAAATATGGCTTCAATGGGTGCTGAATTTACTCAGATGAAACCTGAAGACTTGGCTAAATTCGGTTGTGAAAACGGAATAATGATTACCAAGCTATCTTCAGGAAAGCTATCATCAGCGGGCATAAAAGAAGGGTTTATTATAACAAGTATTGATAAGAAAAAAATTCTAGCTATTGAAGAATTAAAAAGAATATTTGATGATAAAAAAGGTTTGATTTTGATAGAAGGATTTTACTCATATGGACTCAAAGCTTCTTATAGTTTTAATTTGTAACTTTTTTTTAATTTGGTTGATAATTTAAAAAAAATTTATTTTATATCTTCAAAATCTACATAATCACCCTCGTTATTCATGTGTCTTTGAACAGCATCTTTAATTTCTTTTTTAGAAGGATTTTTTAATTTTTTATTAGAATTATTTGAATTATATTTTTGATTTTGTTTAGCTGAATAGGTTTTTTTTAAAGCAACATTTTTAAAAATAGCTATTAGTTTGTATACAAACCATATCACAATAACAGTCCAAATTATATCTTTCATACTAACATTTAAAGATAAGTGTTTTGAATAAAATTAACGATTATTTATCTCCATATTTATTAATTATATTAACTCATATAATTTATAAACATTAATCAATTACTTTATTAACAAACTAGATATATTTTTTTTGTTTTAATAATTTTGTATCAAAATTAAATCATGGGAACATTTGAAAAAGTAAATGGAGACTACCAATCGCAATTAAATGAATGGATTAATCATGAAAAATCGGCTATCGATCTTATTAATGTTGTGGGAAAGCTTTGGTTCGAAAAATCAATTGAATTGGTATTATTTCGTAATCAATTAGTTGATAGGAGTGCTAGCGAAATAATGAATTTGCATTTATACGCTAATAACATTGTTAAAAAGCCTATTACTGTATTTGAAACACTAGAATTAGCCAATGAAATTTTAATAGGTAATTATGGAGCTGCTCGAATTGATATTGGTAAGTTGGCATTTGAATGGCAGCAACAAAATATGAATTATGCCTCAAAATGCGATTTCGTTAATGATAAATTAAATTTTTTAATTGGGAATCAAATCAATATTACCCCTAAAGATGTTGTTTTATATGGCTTTGGTCGAATTGGACGATTAGCTGCTCGCGAATTAATTACTTTAGCTGGAAAGGGAGAGCAATTAAGACTTCGCGCCATCGTTACTCGAGGTAATAGCAACGAGGAAATAGTAAAACGGGCAGATTTATTGCGTACTGATTCTGTTCATGGAATTTTTCCTGGGACTGTTATCGAAGACTTACCGAATAAAGCGTTAATAATAAATGGGCATAATGTTCATATGATTGATGCTAATAATCCCGAAGATATAGATTACACTAAATATGGCATTAACGATGCATTAATAATTGATAATACAGGTGTATTTAGAGATGATAAAGAACTTGGCCGTCATTTAAAATCAAAAGGAGTTGATAAAGTTTTATTAACGGCTCCTGCTAAAGGGGATGTTCCAAATCTGGTACATGGCGTTAATCACGAAACTGTTGATTTAAAAACACAGCGTATATTTTCTGCAGCCAGTTGTACAACAAATGCTATAATGCCAATTTTATATGTTATTGATAAAGAGTTGGGAATTCAAAAAGGACATATAGAAACTGTGCATTCATATACAAATGATCAAAATTTATTGGATAATTATCATAAAAAATATCGTCGTGGACGTTCAGCTGCATTAAATATGGTTATTACAGAGACAGGTGCTGAAAGTGCTTTAAAAAAAGTATTACCTCATTTAGCTGGTAAGTTTACTGCCAATTCAGTTAGAGTACCTACCCCAAACGTAAGTTTAGCTATTTTAAATTTAAATATAAATAAAGAAGTTATTCGCGACGAAGTAAATGAAATAATTAGAAAGTATGCTTTAGAAGGAAATTTAGTTGAGCAAATTCAATATGCATTTAGCAACGAATTGGTTAGCACCGATGTTATCGGAAATCCATGTCCTAGCGTATTTGATAGTCAAGCTACTATCGTATCTCCTGACAAAAAAAGTATTATTTTATATATTTGGTATGACAATGAATATGGCTATACAAGACAAGTGATTCGTTTCAGTAAATTTATTAGCGAGGTAAGAAGGCCTATTTATTATTAATACATATTTTATTTATTCGTTTTATTTTAAAATAATATTAATAAATTTATTTATTTTTTTATTTGTAATTTTATAAATAATTCAAAATATAATTACAAATTACTCTAATTTAAAAATATATCAAATGAAAAAAAATACATTTACCTTTTTAAT
>SYAL01000033.1 GCA_005787585.1 Bacteroidota bacterium | reverse complement strand
CGTTATGGTTGAAAATATAATTGACTTTGTAATAGCTCCTGGATCAAATGGCGAAAAACATTTTGAAGATGTCGCTATTAAATCTTTTCCAACTCTTCAATCAGGAATTTCAATGGCATCATCATGGAATGTAGGCCAAACCCAAACATTTACAATTAACTGTCCTATTCCATCCTATACTCGTAAAAAAGAAGAAATAGCTTTTGTATGCTTTATTCAAGACGATGGTGATAAAAAAGTAGCTCAGGCAACAAGAGTAAGTAAAGTAGCTATGCCCGCGGAAGCGCTTGCAGCTTTAAATACCAAAGTAGAAGTTACCTGTAGTAATTCAATCACACCACAAATCACTTTAAGAAATGATGGCCTGACTTCAATCAACACTATTACAATTAACCCTTACATAGATGGAATAGCTGCCAATCCAATGGTTTGGAATGGCATTTTAGCCGCTGGAACAACCACTGATATTACATTAAATTCTATTCCAACCCCAACTGCAAATGGAGTGCATACATTTTCTTTTAATGTTTCGTTAAACGTACCTTCATTTAATTTAACAGCGAACGCTAATAAAGTATCTTATCTTGTGGCCTCAAACTTTTCGGGTAATAGCGTTTCCGAAAGTTTTTCTAATGCTACATTTCCTCCTCAAAATTGGGTTAATAGCAATTCTAATTCAGGGCCGTCATGGTCCAGAGTGACAAATGCTGGAGGATATAATTTATCATCACAATCTATTAAATATGATTTTTTTAGTAACTCAGTTTTGGGAGATATAGATAATTTATATTTACCTCCAATGAATTTATCAGGAGGTGCAGCCCCTGAATTATCATTTGATTTAGCATACGCTCAAAGAAATTCTAATAGTAATGATCAACTTGAAGTGTTTGTTTCTGATAATTGTGGAGTAAGTTGGACAAGCTTTTATAGTAATGCCGGCTTAGTTTTGGCAACAACTCTTCCTACATTGCTTTCTTATGTTCCAGATGTAAATGATATTACTCAGTGGCGTACTGAAACAATCACTCTTACTGGATTTAATAAGCCCTCAGTATTAGTTAAATTTAAAACTACAAATAATAATGGAAACAATCTTTATCTTGACAATATAAATCTTTCACAATCTCAACCAGTTGGAATCAAGCAAAATGATTTATCTGTTCAAAGTATAGAAATATTCCCTAATCCTAGTATTGGCGAAACAACATTAAAAATAAATTTACCCACTTCATTAAAAGGCAAATTAATTGCTACGAATACTTTAGGTCAATTAGTTTATTCAAATTCTGTTAACTTAAAGGCAGGTTTAAATTATATTCAATTAGACCTAACTACTTTTTCAACCGGAATTTATTCGGTTGTATTAGAAACTGAATTGGGAACTAGCACGAAAAAATTATCAATCAATAAATAGTTATTTCGACAAAATTATAAAAAATGAAAAAAATTATTTTAAGTCTTAGTTTTTTAATCGTCGGTTTAACAATTCTTTCGCAAACACCAAGATTATCATTGTACGAAGAGTTCACCGGAGAAAATTGTCCACCATGCGCATCAGCTAATCCTCCGTTAAATTTATTGTTAGCCTCACCAACTAATACACCAAAAATTATTGCTATAAAATGGCAGGTTCCTATTCCTTCTGCTCCATCTAGTACATGGTCTTTGTATCAAACCAATAAAATTGAAATCGATTGGAGATGGAAAACAGCTGCAAATGGAGGATATGGATATATTCCTTCAATTAACTCGGCCCCATCTAGTAAAATTGATGGACAAGAGGCTTCAGTTTTTGGGGCTTCTAGTGGTCATCCGGCTAACTTAAATAACAACGTTATTTCTTCAGCCGCAGCAATTCCTTCAGCATTTAGCATTAATATGACTCGCGCATGGAACCAAGCATACAGCGCCGTAAATTTAACTGTTAATATTCAAGCTTCTCAAACTTATACTCCTAACGGAAATTTAATATTCCGTTTAGTTATGATTGAAAGACATGTTAACTTTGCTGTTGCTCCAGGGACTAATGGCGAAAAATATTTTGAAGATGTGGCTGTAAAATCATTTCCCACATTACAAAATGGAACTGCAATGACCGCTGGAACTTGGAGCGTTGGTCAAACCCAAACGTTCACTATTAACTGTGTTTTGCCATCATACATTAGAGATAAATCTGAAATTGCATTTGTTGGATTTATTCAAGATGACGGTAATCAAAAAGTAGCTCAAGCTGGCTTGGCTAATAGTGAAGGGTTATCTAACGATGCAAAAGCTATTTCTGCTTTTGTTCCAAATTTATCTTGTACTAATACTATTGCTCCAGATATAACAATCAAAAACAATGGAAACAATGTAATTACAGCTTTCACAATTACACCTTATATAGATGGAGTATCAAAGCCAGTATTTACATGGAGTGGAAACTTGGCAGTAGGCGCTTCGACAACTATGGCTATCAGTTCAATCACTGTAAGTGGAGGTTCTCATTCATTTTCTTATAACATAAGTGCTGTAAGTGGAACTGATAATAATTTAGTAAATAACAATGCAAATACGAAATTTGTTACCATTTCTAACTATCAAACCACTCCAATAGTTGAGGGATTTACATCTTCGTTCCCTCCAATAAATTGGTCAACATTTAATACTTCTTCGGGTCCAAGCTGGATTAAAAGTACATCTTGCGGTGGGTTTGGCTTATCTTCCGAATCAACTAAAATGGATTTCTATACTTATGCAGCAGGTACTATTAATGAATTAATTTTGCCACCTATTAATTTAGCGGGTGCAATTACGCCTACTTTAACTTTTGATTTAGCTTATGCTACTTATGCCAATGAAGCCGATAAATTAGAAGTATTTGTTTCAGACGATTGCGGTGATAATTGGACAAACGTTTATGATAAATCAGGAACAAATCTAAATACTGCTCCACCTACTACATCACCTTTTGTTCCATCTGCAGCTCAATGGAGAAAAGAAGACGTTAATTTGTTTGGATATTCAAGCTCATCTATTTTGATAAAATTTGTTGCAACAAGTGCATACGGCAATAATTTATATATAGATAACGTTAATCTTTCTCAATTAAATCCAGTAGGGATTTATTCTAAACTTTTGCCTAATATTAATATAGAGGTATTCCCAAATCCAACAAGTGGCGATGTTAACTTAACAGTTAATTCAATAAACAATTCAAAATATAAAATTTATTTAATTAATTCTTTAGGTCAAGTGATTTTTGAAAAAAACTTTAATTTTTCTGTTGGAATAAATAATATTCAAATTAATACTAAACAATATCCTGAAGGGATATTTAATGTTGTTGTTGAATCAAACAATATAAAAACAATAAAAAAAATAACAATAATTAAATAATATTATAAAATTAAAAATGAGAAAAATAATAGTAATTTGTTTATCGGCTACTTTCTATTTAAAAATATATAGTCAAAGTAGTGTTTTAATTAATTTTATTAATACATCAAATACAATTACAGCCGGATCTACAATTTATACTACAACCTCGGCAGAAAATACAACTGATATAACTCTAGATATAAAAAATGTTAGTAATTCTACAAAATCATATCTTGTAAAACGATACGATATTATTTTAAATACAGTTAATTCTTCTACTGCTGTTGCTAGATTTTGCTTCGCCGGAAATTGTTATTTAGCAAGTACTTTGATTTCTCCAAATGCTTTAACATTAACACCTGGCCAATCTGCATCATCTATTCAAGGAGATAATCAAGTTTTAGATTGCAATTTAGACGAGGCCTCTGCAAAGGGATATAGTTATATTAAATATTCTTTTTTAAATACTAATAATCCTTCTGATTCATTGCAATTTTCTGTAAAATATAATGATCCAAATGCCCCTCTTACCTTAATGGAACCTTTTAAAAATATAGATTCATTTAACTTTTTTCCTAATCCAGCTTCAGATCAACTTACATTTAAAATAAATTGTACTAAAAATAATAAAAGTACTTTAAATATTTTTAGCGGCATAGGCTCAATAATAATCAAAAAAGAAATTTCTTTAATTGAGGGAGAAAATATTTTTGAAATTAATTTAAGCGAGTTACCAATTGGGATATATTTTGCTTATTTAAAAAGTAATAATTCAACTTTCACAAAGAAATTAATTATTAAATAAATTATTTTTTTATTTTATATAAAAAATATAAGCAATCCCAAAAAAATATTACCTTACTTTTCTTTAGGTTTTAAAGTCGTTTTTATTTTGCTCTTTACAATAAATGCATTTGGGAATTCTATTTGAATTTTTTTTAATACGGCAAACGCTTCAAGTTTAGTTTTAAAATCACCAATTAATATTACAAAATTTGGTTGATGATATTCTTCATAATTTCTATACTCACTAAACATAGAGTTAAATTTAAGTCTTAATATATTTGCTTCATCTCTATCAACACCAAAAAAAATTTTTAAACGATAGCCATCTTTTTCTCCGCCAGTTAAACGATGATATTCTGCTTTTTTTGCTATAAGCTGATCAACTTTTAGTTGTATTTGATCCTGATTATCTTGGGCTATGGCGTTTGTACAACTAATGAATATTAAAGATAAAAAAAGAAATATCTTAAAAAAAGTATAATTCATGTTAACAAATGTACTCTAATTTAGTATTTATAAGGCAATTTTTACTAATTTTAAATGTTAATGTAACTCAAAATAATGGACAAATTTTCATATCTAGGAAACGGAGATATAAATGCAATTGAAGAACTTTTTATCCAATACCAAAATGATGCCAATTCAATAGATAAATCTTGGCAAGATTTTTTTAAAGGATTCGAGTTCTCAAGAGCCTCTTTTGACTCAACAAACGACACGATTCCTGAAAATGTAAGTAAGGAGTTTAAAGTATTAAGTTTAATAACTGGTTACCGTCAACGTGGCCATTTATTTACAAAAACTAATCCTGTTCGTCAACGTAGAAATTATGAACCTAATTTAGATTTAGTAAATTTTGGTTTATCCGAAAATGATTTACAAACATTTTTTCAAGCAGGAAACGAAATTGGAATTGGAAAAGCTAAACTAATTGATATTATAGCGCATTTAAAACAAACATATTGTGGTAGTATTGGAGTTGAATTTCTTTTTGTTAGAGAGCCTAATGTAATCAAATGGCTTCAAGAGAGAATGGAAAAAAATAAAAATACTCCAAATTATACAAAAGCAGAAAAAGAATCTATTCTAAAAAAACTTACTAAAGCAGTTATCTTTGAAAACTATTTACACACAAAATTTGTAGGACAAAAACGATTTTCATTAGAAGGTGCCGAATCACTTATTCCAGCTATAAATTTATTAATGGAAAAAGGGGCAAATTTGGGAATCATTGATTATGTTATTGGAATGCCTCATCGCGGAAGACTTAATGTTCTTACAAACATAATGAAAAAGTCGTATAAAGATGTTTTTACCGAGTTTGAAGGAAGACCAAGTGAAGATGCGCTTTTTGATGGCGATGTTAAATATCATATGGGCTTTTCTTCAGATCAAATTTGTGATAATGGAATTAGTGTTCACATGAGTTTAACCCCGAATCCATCTCATTTAGAAACTGTTGCTCCTGTTTCAGAAGGAATTATCCGTGCAAAAATTGATGGTAGACATAAAGGCGATTATTCTAAAGCCTGTTCAGTGATGATGCATGGAGATGCTGCAATTGCTGGGCAAGGAATAGTATACGAAGTTTTACAAATGAGCCAATTAGATGGTTATAAAACTGGAGGTACCATCCATTATGTTGTTAATAATCAAGTTGGTTTTACTACAAATTTTATTGATGCCCGATCATCAACTTATTGCACGGATGTAGCAAAGGTTGTATTGAGTCCCGTATTTCATGTTAATGGAGATGACGTGGAAGCCTTAGCATTAGTGTCTCAATTAGCTATGGAATTTAGACAAACATTTCATAGAGATGTTTTTATCGACCTATTATGTTACCGAAAGCATGGACATAACGAAGGGGATGAACCTAGATTTACTCAACCTTTATTATATAAATTAATTGCCGCACATCCAAATCCAAAAGATATTTATGTAAAAAAATTAATTTCTGAAAATTCTGAATTTGAAGCTATTTCAAAAGAAATAGAGGCTTCATTTAAAGCTGAATTAGACTTAAACTTAGATGAAGCTAAAAAAGCTGTAAACGTAAAGGGTAATTCCTTTTTACAAGGCTCTTGGCTAGGAGTAAAAATGGCTAATTCTTCGGATTTTGATGAGTCGCCGGATACAGCAATTAATAAAAATATTTTTTTAGAAATAGCAAATAAAATAACAACGCTTCCAAGTGATAAAAAATTTTTTAATAAAATACAAAAAGTTTTTGATGATAGAAAAGCAATGATTACCAATAATAATTATGATTGGGCTATGGGAGAATTGATGGCATACGGAACAATTATGAATGAAGGCTTCCCAATTCGTTTTTCGGGACAAGATGTTGAAAGAGGAACTTTTTCTCACCGACACGCAGTTATTAAATTAGAAGATAGCGAAGAAAAATATACACCACTAAATAATATAAACGCTAAAGTAAAATTTAATATTTATAATTCGTTATTAAGCGAATATGGCGTGCTTGGTTTTGAATATGGTTATGCCTTTGCATCCCCAAATACTTTAACTATTTGGGAATCACAATTTGGAGATTTTTTTAATGGCGCTCAAATTATAATTGATCAATATCTAACTTCTGCTGAATATAAGTGGCGCAGAATGAACGGGCTAGTTATACTTTTGCCTCATGGTTACGAAGGTCAAGGGCCTGAGCATTCAAGCGCTCGTATTGAAAGATTTTTACAAGCTTGTGCAGAAAACAATATGCAAGTAATAAATGCAACAACTCCTGCACAACAATTTCATGCTCTGCGCCGTCAATTGAAAAGAGAGTTTCGTAAACCATTAATTTGTTTTACGCCAAAAAAACTTTTACGATATCAAAGTTGTGTTAGTACTCTAAAAGATTTTACAGATTCTAAATTTAAAGAAGTATTAGACGACCCAATTAATTTAAAAAATGTAAGTCGTTTGGCATTTTGTTCTGGAAAAATATATTATGATTTAATTGAACGTCGCGAAAAAGAAAAATGTAACGATATTGTATTTATTCGATTAGAACAATTATATCCATTCCCTCAAAAACAAATTGAGACTATTATAAAAAAATACAGTCAAGTAAAAGAATATTTATTTATTCAAGAAGAACCTGAAAATATGGGGCCTTGGCGTTTTATAGATAAAAAATTACGTACACTTAACTTAAAATATTTTGGAAGAGTTGAAGCCGCCAGTCCTGCAACTGGCTTTGCGAAGAGGCATGCTACTGAAAACGAAGAAATTATGTCAGATATTTTCTCTAAAATAAAATAATATAAACTGAATTATAACTTATGGCAATTATTGAATTAAAAGTACCAAGTCCAGGAGAATCGATTACTGAGGTAGTTATTTCAAAATGGATTAAAAATACTGGTGATGTTGTTCAAAAAGATGAAGTTTTAGCTGAAATTGAATCTGATAAAGCTACATTAACATTAAATGCTGAAGAAAGCGGTAAAATAGAAGTATTAGCTCCAGAGGGAACCACAGTAAAAGTGGGGCAAATTGTTATTAAAATAGATACATCATTTAAGCCGGAAATAAAAGTTGATGTTTTAAAAGAAATAGCAGAAACAAAATCTATTCCGAATATTGCAACCTCTTATGCGGTGGGTTCTCCGAGTCCAGCTGCCTCAAAACTAATGTCTGAAAATAGAATCACAGCCCATCATTTAAAAGGTAGTGGCAAAGACGGAAGAATAACTAAACAAGATGTACTAATTGCATTAGCCAACGGCTTTCCTACTGCATCAAATATATTTAGTAATAGCTGGCAAGGAAATCGAGATAAAGATCGTGTAAAGATGACTTCTCTTCGTAAAACAATTGCTAAACGGTTAGTAGCTGTTAAAAACGAAACGGCTATGTTAACTACATTTAATGAAATTGACATGAGCGAAATATTCGCTATACGTGCAAAATATAAAGATAAGTTTAAAGAAGTTTACGGAACTAATATTGGCTTTATGAGTTTTTTTACAAAAGCTGTTACTGAGGCACTGTATCATGTTCAAGCAGTAAATGCAACTATCGATGGCGACGAGATTGTGTATAATAGATATTGCGATATTGGGATTGCAGTAAGCGCTCCAAAAGGCTTGATGGTTCCAGTATTGAGAAGTGCAGAATTAATGAGTTTAGCTCAAATTGAATCTAGCATTAAAGATTTAGCTTTAAAAGCACGTGAAGGTAAATTAACTATTCCTGATATGGAAGGAGGAACTTTTACCATTACTAATGGCGGAGTTTTTGGATCAATGATGAGTACCCCAATTATTAATCCTCCACAAAGTGCTATTTTAGGAATGCATAATGTTGTTGACAGGCCAATAGCGGTTAATGGACAAGTTATAATTCGTCCAATGATGTATGTTGCTTTAAGTTATGATCATCGTATTATTGATGGTAAAGAAAGTGTGAGCTTTTTAGTAAAAGTGAAAGAAATGCTTGAAAATCCAAGTCGAATTTTATTTGGTGGAAAAAATCCAGAAGAGATATTATTGGGTATATAAAAATATCATTTTTTAAAAATAAATTATTTTCTTTCTAAATTCATTTTTTCATCTCCATTTTTATAAGGGATATAAGACACAATAAACTGAAACATCTCTTCTGTTGTTTTCATACTTTCAGCGCCACTTCCCTGAGAAATATTTTGGGGCGGATGAAATGGATTGTTTGAATTATTTTTTGTGTTATCAAATACACCAAAAACATGTATAGTTGAACCCTGAATTAATTTTACTGGATTCTTAAACGTATAATAATACTGCCATCTAAAATCCCATTTTTTAATTTTAATCAAGGGAACGGTATCTCCATTTGGATTTAAAGCAAAGGCCCAAAAGGTTTTACCTATTAAATGCATGTGAGGATTTATTGATATTAACGAAATAGATTTAGATAAAGTAGTTTGAGTATGAAATGTTTTAATTTGATTGGCAGGAATAAAAAAATTAGGCTCAATTTTAGAAATACCAAAGGTGCCTAATTGTAATTCAAGTAATGGCCGTTCTATGGGGGTTTTTCGAAAAAAAACATTTATGTAACTACTGTCTTTTATCGATAGGTTACTCGGCCCATAATGAATATTATTTAATAAAAAAGCCCCGTATTTTTTTATATGGAAGCCCCCAATATTTTTGGGATAAATTGGTGGTAAATATCCTGGCAAATAATACACTGTGTTTTGAGTAAGTGTCGGAAATTTTGGATTTAAATTGTCCGTATAGGGGATATTCATTTTTTTATAAACTTCTATTAGTTCAGATTTTGTGTCAGAGTGAATTGCTTCGCCTGTATAATAATTAAATGATCGACTTGGATCATAGCTAATTAAATGTCCATTTACATGATGAACTAATTTTCGGTGATGAGGAACAAATTCAACGAAATCGATTAGTGTGTCTGTTGGAAGTTCATATGGAAATTTAATTATTAAAAAAGCATCAGTGCCATTCCCTTCAATAAAAACAGCCTGCTTTGATTTAATAACCAAATCGGGTTTACCAAAATAAGATCCTTTATAAAATTCAGGAGCAACTGGCTCTTTTAAACTGTCTCCTCGAAGTAAACCGCTTTCAACCCATTTTTTAATTAATTCAATTTCTGATTTTTTTAAAGCTCTTTCACCAATAAAATGAGAGTAATTTACATCTGCTGGCCATGGTGGCATATAGCCTGTTTGTGTTACAAATTTAATAAGTTTAGCTTTTTTAACAGCATCGGAATAACTCAATAAATTGAAAGGGCCACTTTCACCTGGTCGATGACAAGGGGTGCAATTTGTAAATATAATTTTAGCGATATGTTTATTCCAAGTAATTTTTTCATTAATGTAACTACCTTCATCTTTTGGATAATCAGTTGTGCACGAAAAAAATAAAAGGAAAGCTAAAAGATAAAAATATTCTTGTAATTTATAAATAATCAAAAGTACTAAAATCTAATAATTATAATAAGGGGCTATCATTAAATAAACTATAACACCTGTAACTGTAACGTACAACCAAATTGGATAACTAAATCGAGTAAGTTTTTTATGTTTTTCTCGCTGATCGGTTAATCCATAGTAAAAAGATAATAAAACCATTGGCAAAACGGCTACTGCTAAAAAAATATGAGATAATAAAATAATAATATACAATGGTTTTGTTCCAGAAACTATTGCGCTCTCTTCAGGGCTCATAATTTCGTCATGATTAAGGTCGCCAAATTTTGTATCCGGAATAAAATAGTGGGCGGTAACATAACTTAAAATAAATAACACACTTAAAATAAAAGCGCTGATATTTAATTTTTTATGCCATTTGATTTTTTTATTTTTTATAGCCCATAATGAAAAAAGTAGTAGAATACTGCAACTGCCATTTAAAAATGCATTTAGTTTTGGCAAAGAGTAAATAAAATGAGGAAATGAATCGGGGTGTGGAATCCATTTTTGATTTAACACAACAACTAGAGTGCAAACAGCAATTGTAGTTGAATATATTATTATTTTGACTCTTTTTTCGCTGAGCTGATTAAAATCTATCATTTAATTTTAATTGATAATGAATAAAAAATAAAAATCACATTACATTTAATTGTTCTTGACTAACTCCAGTAGAAGAATATCCACCATCATGAAATAAATTTTGCATTGTTACCATTCGAGTTAAGTCAGAAAATAAACTTACTGTATAGTTTGCGCAATCTTCGGCGCTTGCATTTCCTAAAGGAGATTGTATTTCTGCAAAATTATAAAAATCACTAAATCCTTTTATTCCATTACCAGCAGTGGTTTTAGTAGGAGATTGCGAAATAGTGTTGATTCTTACTTTTTTATATTTACCATAATGATATCCAAATGTACGAGCAATACTTTCTAGTGTAGCTTTAAAATCTGCCATATCAGTATAAAAAGGATAAACTCGCTGAGCCCCAATATAAGTTAAAGCCACTACACTCGCCCAATCATTTAAAGCATCTAATTTATGAGCTACTGCCAACATTTTATGAAATGATAATGCTGAAACATCAAAGCCCTTATTTACATAATCATAATTTAGCTCTGTGTAAGGAATATTTTTTCGAATATTAACACTCATTCCTATAGAGTGTAAAACAAAGTCAATTTTTCCGCCCAGATGAGTCATTGAATCAGTGTATAATTTTTCAATCTCAACAACGCTTGTGGCATCGGCTGGAATTATTAATGAATTTGTTTGGTTTGCTAATTTATTTATTTCTCCCATTCGCATAGCGATTGGAGCATTACTCAATACAAACGTAGCTCCTTCTTCATGAGCTCGGAGGGCAACTTTCCAGGCAATTGAATTTTCGTCTAATGCCCCAGTAATAATTCCGCGTTTTCCTTTTAATAAATTGTAGGCCATAATTTAATTTTTAATAGTACAAATATAACATTATCATGTAAAATTTCTAAGTTCAAAAAAGTAATTAATGAGTATTCTTAATTTAATAACTCAATTACTACTTAATAGCTCAGTAGCATTTTTTATTGCAGAAACTGTAGGATTACTTTTACTTAACATTTTAGCAATTTCATTAATCCGCTCAGCTTTATTAAGTTGTTTTATATAAGAAACTGTTTTATCCTCATCATCTTTTTTATAAACAAACAAATGATGATTTCCCTTACTTGCCATTTGAGGTAGATGTGTAATGGTAATTACTTGCATATTATTTCCCATACTTAATAATATTTCCCCAATTTTATCAGCCACATCTCCACTTACGCCAGAATCTATTTCATCAAAAATAATAGTAGGTAATTGTTTTTTGGAAGCAAGCAATGCTTTTAGACTAAGCATTAGTCGAGAAAGCTCGCCACCGCTTGCCACATTGTGAAGTTCATTAAGTTCGGCGCCTTTATTCGCAGTGAATAAAAATTTTAATTCGTCTACGCCATTTATACCTAAATCAGATTTTTGACTAAGTTCAATTTTAAAAATGGCATTTTCCATAGAGAGTTCAGCCAGTGTATTTTTTATTGTTTGCTCGATTCCATGAATAGCTTTAGTTCTTAATTTACTTAATTCTTCGCTAAGTTTTAAGCAATTATTTTGAGAAATCTGGATTAGTTTTTGTTTAGAAATGATTGTATTTTCAATGGAATTGAATTGACTCAGTTTATTTTCAATGTCTGATTTTATTTTTAATAATTCTTCTTCGGTATTTACTTGATGTTTTTTTAATAAGCGATTTAGCCTATCCATTTTTGTATTTATCTGGTTTAATTTATCAGGATCAAATACCACAATATTTGCAGCATCTTCAATGTCTACCGACAATTCTTTTAATTCGATGAAAATAGACTGAATTCTATCGGTTAATAGTAAATAGTTTTTACTGTATTTCGATAATGAATGTAAAGATTGTTTTATTTTTCCTAAAGCAATTAAAATATTTATTTCATCGCCACTAATTGCATTACTTGCCGACAATAAATTACTTTTAATTATTTCTGAATTTTCAAGGTTAGAGCTTTCTACTTCCAGGCTATTTAATAACCCATCCTTAATTTCGGTTTCTTCTAACTCGCTATAAAGAAATTGAAAATAATCTAATTCTTTTTTAGCTAATTTTTCTTGCTCCTGAAGAGATTCTCTCTCAATTTTTAATTTTGTAAGTAAGCTAAACTCTATTTTATACTCTTTAAATATTTTTAAACTGTCTGCAAAAGTATCTAATAATTCTAATTGAAAATTAGATTGATTAAGTAATAAAGTTTGATGTTGAGAATGGATATCAATTAATTTTTCGGATAATATTTTTAAAACTGATAAGCTTACGGGCGAATCGTTTAAAAAACTACGCGATTTTCCATCAGCATTTATCTCTCGACGTAAAATAAGATTTGGATCAAAATCTAAATCATGTTCTAAAAAAAAATCCTTTAAATCTAAATTTGCGGCCGAAAATTCTGCCTCGATAATACATTTTTTTGTTTTTAACTTTAAAGTGCTTAAATCTGCTCTTTTACCAAGGGCTAAAGATAGAGCTTCTAAAAAAATTGATTTTCCTGCGCCAGTCTCTCCGGTAATTACCGTTAAGTTTCCAGGAAAAGAAACTTCCATTTCATTAATCAAAGCAAAATTGCTTATGTGAAGCCTTTTAAGCATGGGCTAATTTCGGATTATTTAATGCAATTAAAAATACTTTTAAAAATAACTTGAAATAAATTTTCAACAAAAACTTTAGTCAATTCTTCAAAAATCACGATAACTATTCCAAAAACTAGATTTAAATGCTAAAAATAAAAAAGGGCTTTTTAGCTTATCCCCTGAAATGTTTTTTTCAGAACGATAAATTAGTCCTAATTCAAATCTCATATTTAATTTTGGTGCCATTAAATAACTTATTTGAAATTGATTTTGTATTACTATTGATTTTAGACCTTGAGAGGTAAAATTTCCATATTCTGAATTGCGAGTAACGTAACTTAAAAAAATATTTTGCCCAACATTAGAAGTGGTGGAAGAATCTTTACCTAAAATAACATATTGGCCTTGCCAACTTAATTCGCATTTATTTTTTCGATAATTAACTATCCCAATAAACTCTTTAAAATTAGCGCCAAATGGATGCGCAAGCGGCATACCATAGTGAGCGTAATTTTGGCTAACTAAACCATGTGTATAAGTGTAAGGCCTAACTTCATTATATTCAGCTTGAATTTTTAATCCTTTAATGCCAAATGCATTAACATATTTTGTTCCAACTTGCCAAGCTTGTTTATTGCCCCACCAACCACGATTAGCCTTAATTTCTTTAAGATAAAATTCATCTAAGCCCAATTGAGCATAAATTTTTAATTTTTTAAATAAAGTGGCGTTTATATTTAAACCCATTAATGAATTATCAGGTGAGCCAACAGCAAACTCTTGTGGTCTAAAAAAAATAATTGGATTTAAGTAATTAACTTCAAATGTTCTTACCTGATTAGTATCCGAGCCTCGCCAAATAATGTTTTCAAATAATCCAATGTTAAGTTCTTTAATAATGTTATAACTTAAATAATGAAATGCGCCAAACTTATTGGTATAATTATTTTTTATTCCTTTAGCCTGACTTACATCATACATCCAAGTATACCAGACATTATATTGAAAGCGCCACACATTAGTATTAATTCTGAGATAAGGGTAAGCGGCGGCATAATCACTCAGCAATACACTACGGTATCCATCTCCAATAAAGTGTTTGTCACGACCTAATTGAAAATTAAAAACCCGACTATTTTTTGGGGTATAAGATATATAACCCATATAATCAAAAAAAGAATATCCATTTTTTGAATTTCCATATGCTTGTCCAAACTCTGGAATTATTTTTTGATTAGCAATAACGGTATCTAAAAAAAATGGTAATTGGCGATTGCCTCCAATAATAGTTAAAGCTATACTAAAATTATTTTTTAAATTTAATTTTAAATTTAATCCACCTAATGAACTTATTAATGCTTTGCTTTTTAATCTGTCGTATCCAAATTCTAAATCTAAAATAGGTAGGAGTTGAAGATTATTATTTTTTTTTTTACCAACCGATTTGATTAAATAAGAATTATTAAACGAATAAAATTTAAATGGAACAATTGAATCAATTGCTTCGCTATAACTAGAACTTATATAAGGTCTAAATGCGGAATGAAATTTTGTGTTTGGTTTTGTAATATTCCAAAAATCAAATGCTAATTGTAAATTTTGATTTATAAATGCATTTTTCGCTATCCCTTTATCTTGCGATTGAGCTATTAAATAATAAAATAATAAAAAGACAGTCGCAATTTGCTTCATTTATTAAACGTAAAAATAACAAAAAGGATTATTATTAGATATTAATGTAAAAAATCATTTAACCAGAGATAATAAATTCAAAATTAATTTACTAATTTTTTAATTATGGATTGAATTATTAAAGCTTTAAAATAATTAACTAAATATCTTTTGTCTCAAGTAATTGAATTAAATGATACAATTAAAAAAAAATAAAAATCAGTTTATCAACCCAAAATAAAAGAATTATAGTTTTTTTTAAGGCTCTAGAGATGAATAATATTTTGATTTTAGTTTACTATTTCATTTCATTTAATACACTGTTCATACTTCTTACCGCATCTGCACTTTTATTAAAAGCAGCTTGCTCCTCGGCTGATAATTTATAATCAACAATTGATTCCCATCCATTTTTACCAACTACAACCGGAACGCCTAAACATATATCTTTTTGCCCATATTCTCCATCTAAATAAACGCAGCAAGGAAATGATTTTTTTTGATCGTTGATAATGCTATTAACTAAAGCAGCAACAGCTGCACCTGGAGCATACCAGGCACTGGTGCCAAGCATCCCTGTTAATGTAGCTCCTCCAACCATGGTATCAGCAGCAACTTTTTTTAAAGTTTGAGCATCTATAAATTGTGAAACGGGCACACCAGTGTTTGTTGCTAATCGGGTTAATGGGATCATTGTAGTATCTCCATGACCTCCAATTACTACTCCATTTATATCGCTAGCAGGAGCATTTAAAGCCATAGATAAATAATACTTAAAGCGTGCGCTATCTAAAATACCGCCCATTCCAATAATTCTATTTTTAGGTAATTTACTTTCTTTTAATGCTAAATAAGTCATCGTATCCATTGGATTACTTACTACAATAATAATTGCATCGGGCGAGTGTTTTAAAACATTATCGGTAACGGTTTTAACTATGCCAGCATTAATACCAATTAGTTCTTCGCGAGTCATGCCGGGTTTGCGAGGAATTCCACTGGTAATAACAACAGCTTTTGAATTAGCGGTTTTACTATAATCGTTCGTGCTTCCAACTATTCGAGTATTAAAACCATTTAAAGTAGCTGTTTGCATAAGATCTAGTGCTTTACCCTCTGCATAATTTTCTTTAATATCTAAAATAACTACTTCGCTTGCAATATGATTAAGTGCTATGTATTCTGCACATGTAGCTCCTACATTTCCTGCTCCAATAACTGATACTTTCATCCTATATAATTTTTATTTGTTTGTAAATTTATACTATTTTAAAACACAATTAAAGCGTGTTAATAATTAATACTGCTAAAATAACTAAAAATTTACGGTTTGATTTGAGCAGCTAAATTTAATAATTTTGATTCTTCAAAATAATTACACATTAACTGTAATCCAACTGGTAATCCATTGCTGTGATTTCCACATGGTACTGAAATAGCTGGAATTCCTGCGATATTAGCTTGCACTGTAAAAATATCTTCCAAATACATCTTAATGGGGTCGGCACTATTTTTACCAAACTCAAAGGCTGTTCCTGGGGTTGAAGGGGTTAAAATAAAATCAAAATTTTTAAAAATATCTTTTGTTTTTTTATAGATAATTCGTCGTACTTTTTGGCCTTTACTGTAATAAGCATCGTAATATCCAGCGCTTAATACAAATGTGCCAAGCATAATTCTTCGTTTCACTTCTTTACCAAAGCCATCACTTCTCGATTTTTTGTAGGTATTTTCTAAATCTGTAGTTACTTCGGTTCGATGTCCATAATGTATTCCAGAAAATCTTGATAGATTAGATGAGGCTTCGGCAGTTGTTAATACATAATAAGTTGGAACTAAATAATCTAAATAAGGAAAGCTAATGGCTTCAACGGAATGGCCTAAAGACTTTAATGTTTCTATTTGATTCAAAATGATTTGTTTTACCTCTAAATCAATTCCTTCAGCTTCAACACATTCTTTAATATAGGCGATTTTATAGTTTTTTGTTTCATTTATTAGGCTGTTGTAGGATTCTACTTTTTCAGATGAGCAGGTATTATCATATTTATCTTTGCCACTAATAACTTCTAAAACAATTGCTGCATCTTGAACTGTTTTGGTAATTGGTCCTATTTGATCAAACGAGGAGGCGTAAGCAATTAATCCATAACGCGACACTCGACCATAAGTTGGCTTTAATCCTACTGTTCCGGTAAAAGAAGCAGGTTGACGAATTGAGCCTCCAGTATCTGATCCTAAGCAAACGTGGCACAAGCCTGCGGCTACTGAGGCTGCAGCCCCTCCCGAAGAACCGCCGGGCACACAAGAATTATTTAATGGATTTAATACATTGCCAAATGCAGAGTTTTCGTTACTGCTTCCCATTGCAAATTCATCGCAATTTAAACGTCCAATTATAATTGCGTCTTCAGCAACTAATCTTTCTACAACAGTTGCAGAATATAAGGATTCAAAGCCTTCTAAAATTTTTGATGAAGCCGAAACTTTATGCCCTTTGTAGCAAATATTATCTTTCAATCCAACAATTACTCCTGCTAGTTTTCCTTCAGTACCAAATTTAATTTTTTCATCTACTAACAAAGCTTGAGTTTTTGCCGAAATTTCAAACACTTCTAAAAATGCATTTAATTTCTGACTTTCTGAAATTTGTTTAATAGCATGTTCAACTATCTCACTACAATTTATTTGTCCCGATTTTAAATCCGCTTTTAACTTTTCTATATTTAAAAATGAGTACACTAATTTTAATTTAAAAAACAAAAGCGTTATCCATTATGAATAACGCTTTAAAAATACATATATATAAATTATTTTTTTTCAGTATCGTTTTCGTTTGCCTCACCCTTACTGGCTTCTTTAAAATCTTTAACGCCTCTTCCAAGCCCTTTCATTAATTCTGGTATTTTTTTTCCACCAAATAATAATAATACGATTACTAAAATAACAATAACTTCAGTCGCACCCACAGTACCAAAGATACCTAAAATAAATGTTGATGTCATAATTAAATATTAATACGTAAAGTTACACATTTGATAATTATAATCCAAAAAAATGAAATTTAATATAGATTTGGTTTAGAAATTTATTTACTTTTAGAAATTAATAAAATTTATAAATGAAAAATAAAATCACGCTTCTACTTTTGATATCTTGCTTTACTACCTTCTCTCAAAAGTGGACAGAAATGATGACTGATACCAATGCTAATTTTTATAACATTGTTATGGAATTTGATAATTACTGGAAAGATCGGCCATATGAAAAGGGAAAAGGATATAAAGCATTTAAAAGATGGCAATGGTTTGCAGAGCCAAGAGTTTTTCCTTCGGGGAATTTAAAGTTTGCTTCAAGAGGATATGCTTTAGAAAAATATCAGGAGTTTTTAAACGAAAATTCTAATCTACAGCAGACCTCGAATAATTTAAGTTTAAATTCGCCTGTTGCCAACTGGACGCCTCTTGGCCCTTATGGCTCTCCATCAGGAGGAGGTGCTGGTCGAATTCAAGTAATCTGTGCTAATCCAACAAATACAAATAGTTTTTATGTTGGTTCAGCCGCTGGGGGGTTTTGGATGACAAATAATGGAGGGATTTCCTATACAACAACAACAGATCAATTAGGTTCTTGTGGTGTTTCAGATATTGCGATTAACTCAATTAATACAAATATTATATATATATCAACTGGCGATCGCGATGCTGGAGATACATATTCAACTGGAGTTCTTAAATCGATTGATGGTGGTTTAACATGGAATAATACAGGTCTTGTTTGGCAAACAACCCAGCAAAGAAGAATATATCGTTTATTAATAAATCCGCTAAATCCAAACACATTAATAGTGGCTTCATCAGTTGGTATTTACAGGTCTTTAAATGCTGGGCAAAATTGGTCTTTAATTTCTTCAGGAAATTATGTAGATGCTGAGTATAGGCCTAACGACACAATAACAGTTTATGCAGTAACTGGCAATGGATTAAGTAAATCAATTAATGGAGGTGCAAGTTTCGCTGGCGTTTCGGCTTTCCCAAGTGGAATTTCAGCAAATCGTTTGTCTATTGCAGTTTCAAAAGCAAATGCGAATTACTTATATGTATTAGTAAGCAACAATTCAAATGGCTTTGGAGGACTGTATCGTTCGTTAAACTCAGGCACAACTTTCAGTTTAATGAGCAGTTATCCCAATATTTTTGATTGGAGTACAACCGGAAATGGAACGGGTGGACAAGGCTGGTATGATATTGCCATTGATGCTTCTCCATCAAATGCTAATGAAATTATTGCAGGAGGAGTAAATTCATGGAAATCAACTAATGGTGGAGCGAATTGGGTTTTAAACTCTCACTGGTATGGCGGTGGAGGAAAGCCATATGTTCATGCTGATTTGCATTGTGTTTTATATACTTCTGGAACTACATGTTACTTGGGAACAGATGGTGGCGTTTCAAAAACAAGTAATAATGGGCAGAATTGGACAGAAATTAATGGGAATATGAATATTGCTCAAATTTATAAAATGGGCTTATCTTCAAATATCTCAAACAGACTAATTACTGGCCACCAAGATAATGGTTCAAATTTATTAAATGGCTCTAATTGGAGTCAAATATATGGTGGCGACGGCATGGATTGTTTTATAGATTGGAATAATAATAATACCCTAGTTGCCTCAACACAAAATGGCGGATTTACTCGCTCAATTAACGGGGGAGCTAATTGGAGTGCCATTGTTTCAGGGTTATCGGGAACTCCAGCTTGGGTAGCGCCAATTGTTCAAGATCCAATAAGTTCAAATACTTATTACTGCGGCTATAAAAATGTTTTTAAATCAACAAATCAAGGTAATACATGGACTATAATAAGCAATTTTAATTCCACGTTAGATGAAATTAAAGTTTCACCATTAAACCCCAATATAATTTTTGCGACTTCTAGTAATGCTATTTGGAAAACCTCAAATGGAGGTTCCTCTTGGTCTAACATCGCGCCCGTAAACATTATTGGTAACAATCAAATTACTGACTTAACGATGGATAATTTGAATCCAAATAATATTTATATTACACTTTCTGGTTATTCAGCTGGCATTAAAGTTTTAGCATCTTATAATGGCGGCTCAACTTGGACTAATTATTCTCAAGGCATACCAAATATCCCAATTAACTGTATAGTATATGTAAAGAATAGCCCACAAGGGTTATATCTGGGAACAGATGTTGGTGTTTATTACCGAGAGGCAAATATGAGTAATTGGATTTCTTATTTTACAGGCCTTCCAAATATTATAGTTCAAGATTTAGAAATTTATTACCCAACTGGAAAGCTTAGAGCGGCTACTTATGCAAGAGGGGTTTGGGAAACATCTTTATACTCTAATCCAACTTCAGCCCCTGTAGCTGGGTTTAATACTCAATTTTCTCCAGGATGCGTAAATACTGCTCTTCAATTTAATGATGTTTCTGCAAATAGTCCAAATTCATGGAATTGGACCTTTTCAGGAGGATCGCCTTCAACATCAACTATTCAATCACCATTTATTACTTTTCCCACAATTGGAATTTACACCGTAAGCCTTGTTTCGACAAATGTTTTTGGACCAAGTGCAATTTACACAAATACAATTTCTATTGTTAATAATCCTACCTTATCTGCAATTTCGGGTTCGGTATGTGATAATCAAATTGGAAATATTGGTGTTAGCTCAAATGCAAATAGTATTAATTGGTCAACTGGACAACAAGGTTTTTTTATTCCAGTTACAAATTCAGTTACTTCAATATATAACTTTACTGCTTCACTAGGAGCCTGTAATAGCTTTGGAAGTTCAACACTATATGTTTCTCAAACGCCATTAACTCCTACAATTATTTCTACTTCAGGCTATTTAACCGCTTTGGGAACTGCCTCTTCTTATCAATGGTATTATAGCGGGTCATTAATTCCAGGAGCAACCACTCAAACATATGTTCCTTTTCAAAATGGCTGGTATTCTGTATGGGCTGGAAATGATAATTGTTACTCTGAGTCTGATTATTTCGAATTTTATATAGATGCCTTTAAGCAAATTAATGCTCAAAAAGATAAAATATTAATTAGGCCAAATCCAGTAAAAGATGATTTAACTTTGAAGTTTGAAAACGAAATAAAAAACGAAATTGATTATGAAATACATAATAGTTTAGGTCAATTAGTAATAAAATCAAAATTTAAAATCGAAAATAAAGAATCAAAAATAATCACTCAAGCTCTTCCATTTGGTTTTTATTTTTTAAATTTTTTAATCGATAATAAAAAATTTTATATACAATTTATTAAAAATTAATTAGTGGCCATTTGTTTTTGAAAAGTTGTATAAAATGGTTAATTTTGCACTCATAAATTATTGCAATTATGAGCAACTCTCCTATAGATTATTTGCCAATTTTTATAATGTTTACTGTTGCAGTTGGTTTTGCAGCTGTTTCACTAATAGCTACCCATGCTTTGGGTCCAAAACGAAAAACAAAAGTTAAATTAGAGTCTTTTGAATGTGGTATTGAAACTCAAGGAAATGCTCGAGTGCCCTTTTCGATTAAATACTTTTTAGTTGCAATCCTATTTGTACTTTTTGATGTGGAAGTTATTTTTATGTACCCTTGGGCCGCAAATTTTAAAGAATTAGGATTACTTGGAATTATTGAAGTTTTTAGCTTTATAATTTTATTGTTAGTCGGATTTTATTATATGATTTCTAAAAAAGCACTTCAGTGGGAGGAATAAATAAATCCAAATGCTAAAAAAAAGTACCAATGCCTAAAGAAATTATAAAACAAACAAAACTCGAGATTGCTAAGCAGCCAGAAGGGATCGAAGGACCAGGTTTTTTTGCAACAAAAATTGATGGAGTAATTGGGTTGGCCAGAGCTAACTCATTGTGGCCACTGCCTTTTGCTACATCTTGCTGTGGTATCGAATTTATGGCCACTATGGGCTCTCATTATGACTTGGCTCGATTCGGAATGGAGCGATTAAGTTTTTCTCCAAGACAAGCAGATTTATTAATGGTAATGGGTACTATTGCAAAAAAAATGGGTCCTATTTTGCGACAAGTATACGAACAAATGGCAGAACCGCGATGGGTTTTGAGTGTTGGTGCATGTGCAAGTAGTGGTGGTATTTTTGATACCTATAGCGTATTGCAAGGAATTGATAGAATTATACCAGTTGATGTCTATGTTCCTGGTTGTCCTCCCCGCCCAGAACAAATAATAGAAGGTATTATAAAAATACAAGAACTAGCAAAAAACGAATCTGGTAGAAGAAGAAATAATCCGGAATATAAAAAATTATTAAATAGTTATGGAATTGAATAAATTTTTTGAATGGAAGATCTTTTAAATAAAATTTCCCTAAAATTAAATACAAAATTTTTAAACGCTGTAATTAGCTCCGAATTATTATATGACTTCCCTGTTTTTACAATAAATTCAGCTAATATTCATGAAGTAATTCGTTTTTTAAAGGAAGATGAAGAATTAAATTTTCACTTCTTAACAGATTTAACTGGTGCGCAAACCGCCGACGAAAAGCAATTAAGCGTGATTTATCATTTACATAATATGCCCAAAAATTGGCGCGTTCGTGTAAAAACTTATTTTGATGTTAATGTTCCAGAAATACCAACAGCAACAGATTTATGGCCCGGAGCCAATTGGATGGAGCGCGAAACTTTTGATTTTTATGGCGTTCGCTTTATTGGCCATCCTAATTTAAAACGTATTTTAAATGTTGATGAAATGGATATTTTTCCATTACGAAAAGAATATCCTCTCGAAGACCAAACAAGAGAAGATAAAGATGATAAAATGTTTGGCCGTTAAATAAAATCAACATCCTGAAAAAATAAATGAGAAAAAAATTAGATACAACTTTACCGCTTAATGATTTGATGGAAAAAGAATATTCCATCTTAAATTTAGGTCCAACTCACCCCGCCACACATGGAATTTTTCAAAATGTATTAAGAATGGATGGCGAGATTATTCATGATGCAGTGCCAACTTTAGGATACATTCATCGTGCATTTGAGAAATTAGCCGAAAGAAGACCTTATGCTCAAATAACCCCTATAACCGATCGTTTAAACTATTGCTCTTCTCCAATTAATAATATGGGATGGCACATGACCGTTGAAAAATTAATTAAAGCCGAAATTCCAAAACGTGCAGAATATATGCGAGTTATTGTAATGGAGTTATCTAGAATCGCCGATCATATTATTTGCAATACCATCATTGGTCAAGATACTGGTGGAACTACCGGATTTTTATACTTATTTCAATGGAGAGAACATATTTATGATATTTTTGAAAGTATTTGTGGTGCCAGATTAACAACAAATATTTGTAGAATTGGAGGGTTTGAAAGAGAATGGAATCAAAATACATGGGACAAAATAAATGTGTTTATAAAAGATTTTCCAAAAGCATTAAATGAATTTAACACTTTACTAATGCGTAATAAAATTTTTATGGATAGAACTATAAATTGCGGGCCCATCTCATCTAAGATGGCATTAGAATATAGTTTTACTGGGCCTAATTTGAGGGCTGCTGGAATTGATTATGATGTTAGGGTTGCTTCGCCTTATTCTTCTTACCAAGATTTTGATTTTAAAATTCCTATAGGTACCAGTGGCGATACTTATGATAGATTTACAGTTCGTGATGAAGAAATGAAACAGTCATTAAGTATAATTTCGCAAGCAATTAAAAATATGCCTTCAGGAAAAGTTCATGCAGATATTCCTGATTTCTTTTTACCTCCCAAACACGAAGTTTATAATAATATGGAAGCCCTTATCTATCATTTTAAAATTGTTATGGGTGAAACCGATGTGCCGAAAGGAGAAATATATCACTGTGTAGAAGGAGGAAATGGAGAATTGGGATTTTACTTAATAAGTGATGGTGGTAGAACGCCATTTAGATTGCATTTTAGAAGGCCATGTTTTATATATTACCAAGCTTATCCTGAAATGATAAAAGGTGCATTGTTAAGTGATGCAATTATAACAATGAGTAGCATGAATGTAATTGCTGGAGAATTAGATGCATAAAAAAATATAAAATAATAAAATGAGTAATCAAATACACGGCGCGCAGCATTTTGACAAAAGCAAACGCTTGGAAATAAAATTTAGTGAAGATGTGATGCAAATTGCACAAAGTATTATCAGTCGATATCCTCAAGGCAAACAAAAATCTGCATTGCTCCCAATTTTACATTTAGCGCAAGCAGAATTTGGTGGTTGGTTAAGTCCTGAAACAATGGATTACGTGGCGTCTATCTTAAAAATAAAATCAATTGAAGTATTTGAAGTCGCCTCGTTTTACTCTATGTTTAATTTAAAACCAATGGGTAAATGTATTTTAGAAATTTGTCAAACTAGCTCTTGTTGGCTTAACGGAGCAGAAGATATTGTGAAATATATTGAGAAAAAATTAAATATCAAGGTAGGAGAAACTACGGAAGACGGCATGTTTTCTATAAAAGTAGTTGAATGTTTGGGTTCTTGTGGAACATCACCAATGTTACAATGTGGGGCTAGCTACCACGAAAATTTAACCTTCGCAAAAGTTGATACTCTAATCGAAAATTATAAATCAGAAAGTAAAAGAAAAAGCTACACTGATTTAGATTATAAAAATACATTATAAAAATTATTAATAGCAGAATAAAAAATGGGAAAAAAATTATTAATACACAATGATAAGGTGCCAGGAATAAATACCCTCGAGGTTTATCGTATTCATGGTGGTTATTCTTCTGTAGAAAAAGCACTAAAAACAATGACCCCTGATCAAGTAACTGATGAAGTAAAAAAATCGGGACTCAGGGGGCGCGGTGGTGCTGGCTTTCCTACGGGACTAAAGTGGAGTTTTTTAGCTAAGCCCGAAGGTGTTGAACGTTACTTAGTTTGTAATGCCGATGAATCTGAACCAGGAACTTTTAAAGACCGTTACTTAATGGAAAAAATACCTCATGCGCTGATTGAAGGAATGATTACATCTTCTTTTGCATTGGGGGCAAAAACTTCTTATATCTATATTCGTGGCGAATACTTTTATGTAGCTCGCATTTTAGAAATAGCTCTTGCCGAAGCTTACGCAGCAGGATGGTTAGGAAAAAATATTTTAGGAACTAATTTTTCTCACGATTGTTTCATTCAAGTTGGAGCTGGGGCATACATTTGCGGCGAAGAAACGGCATTGCTAGAATCGCTTGAAGGAAAAAGAGGAAATCCAAGAATAAAACCTCCTTTTCCTGCTGTGGCCGGATTATGGGGCTGCCCAACAGTTGTAAATAATGTAGAAACAATTGCCGCTGTTTGCCCTATTATTAATATGGGAGGCGAAGAGTATGCAAAAATAGGAATAGGGAAATCAACTGGAACAAAATTAATTTCTGCGTCTGGACATATTAATAAGCCTGGTGTATATGAAATAGAATTAGGGCTACCTGTTGAAGAATTTATTTATAGCGAACATTATTGTAGTGGCATAAGAAATGGAAAAAAATTAAAAGCAGTAGTTGCCGGCGGATCTTCTGTTCCCATTCTTCCAACAGAATTAATTTTAAAAACAGCCAAAGGTGAGCCTCGCTTAATGTCATACGAGAGTCTCAGTGATGGTGGGTTTCAAACTGGAACAATGTTAGGTTCAGGAGGATTTATTGTTATGGATGAAGACACCAGCATTGTAAAAAATTTATTCACGTTTACTCGATTTTATCATCACGAAAGTTGCGGACAATGTTCTCCTTGCCGCGAAGGAACTGGATGGATGGAAAAAATATTACAAAAGTTTTTAAATGGAACCGCTATCGAAAGTGATGTAGAATTACTTTGGGATATTCAAAGTAAGATCGAAGGCAAAACTATTTGTCCTCTAGGAGAAGCTGCCGCATGGCCTGTAGCTGCAGCAATTCGACATTTTAAACAAGAATTTTTAGACATTGCTAAAAATAAAAAATTTATTGATATTAGCCACTATAACAGACTAAACAAAATTGTAGCTTAAAATGAAAGTAACTATAGATGGAATTCAAATTGAAGTGCCAAAAGGAACAACAATTCTCCAGGCTGCTCGAATGATTGGGCCCGAAGTAGCTCCTCCAGCCATGTGCTACTATTCTTCTTTAAAAACAAGTGGAGGTTACTGCCGAACTTGTATTGTAAAAGTTACTCAAGGTAGTTCTGCCAATCCATCGCCTATTCCCAAACCTGTTGCTTCTTGTAGAACTGAAGTAATGGATGGTATGGTAGTTGAAAATAATATTAATGCCGAATTATTGGAAGCAAGAAAAGGTGTTGTTGAATTTTTATTAATTAATCATCCTTTAGATTGCCCGGTTTGTGACCAAGCCGGCGAATGTAAATTACAAGATTTGGGTTACGGACATGGATCTGCCGCAACTCGTTTCGAATTTAAACGTCGTGAATACGAAGCTATTGATATTGGAGATAAAATAAAATTGCATATGAATCGCTGTATTCTTTGTTATCGTTGTGTAAAGGTTGCTGAACAAATTACCGATAATCGAGTTCATGGCGTAATTTCTCGTGGAGATTCATCGGAAATTTCTACCTACATAGAAAACATAATCGATAATGATTTTTCTGGAAATGTAATTGATGTTTGCCCAGTTGGTGCTTTAACAGATAAAACATTTCGTTTTAAACAACGAGTTTGGTTTACAAAACCTGTAGATGCTCATCGTAATTGCGATAAGTGTTCAGGTAAAACTCGCGTTTGGTTAAAAGGAGAAGAAGTGGTTCGTGTAACTGCAAGAAAAGATCAGTGGGACGAGGTAGAAGAATTTATTTGTAACTCTTGTCGCTATGATTACAAAAAAACCAGCGATTGGGTAATTGAAGGTCCGTCGCCTATTCACAGAAATTCAGTAATATCTCAAAATCATTATCAACATTTGAACGAATTAAAATTACAGGCTCTAAAACAACAAAATGCTCTTGGGTTTATGCCACTTGATAAAAAACCATGAAGATTAAATAAAATTAAAATGTTAGAATTTATTATTTATAAATCAATTATTTGTGCGATTATTTTTGCTGTATCATTAGGGATTGCTGCTTACTCTACTTGGTGGGAAAGAAAATTCGCTGGATTATTGCAAGACCGATGGGGACCAAGTCGAGCAGGTATTTGGGGATTATTACAACCTCTGGCTGACGGAGGAAAAATGTTGTTCAAAGAAGAAATTATTCCAAATGTTTCAAATAAATTTTTATTCGTTTTAGCTCCTGCATTATTTATAGTTACTGCAATTATGGCGGGCGTTTTAATACCTTGGGGGCCGCCAGTTAAAATTGATGAAACTTTTTACGCTTTACAAGTTTCGGATATAAATGTTGGAATAATTTTTTTGCTAGGAGTTACCTCAATAGGTGTATATGGAATTATGATTGGCGGTTGGGCTTCAAATAATAAATACTCTTTATTAGGCGCTATTCGTGCTTCGGCTCAAATGATTAGTTATGAATTAGCAATGGGTATTGCTTTAATTGCTTTAATCATAACTGCAGGAGGCACTTTAAGTTTTAGTGAAATTGTTGCTGCGCAAGATAAAGGTTTTGCAAATATTGTCTGGCAACCACTAGGATTTATTATATTTTTTATTTGTGCATTAGCCGAAACTAATCGTGCGCCATTTGATTTAGCAGAATGCGAAACAGAGTTAGTAGGCGGATATCATACAGAATACTCAGCATTTAAATTGGGTTTATTTTTATTTGCAGAATACATTAATATGTTTGTTTCTTCGGCAGTGATGGCAGGCTTTTATTTTGGTGGCTATAATTTTCCTTTTGCTCACGAGTTATATCAAGCCATGGGTTTACAAGAAGGTTCGTGGATTATTTCATTGATTGGATTTGGATCTTATTTTACAAAAACCTTAATTTTCATTTCAGTATTTATGTGGATTCGCTGGACAATTCCAAGATTTCGTTACGATCAATTAATGAATTTAGGTTGGAAAAGTTTATTGCCTTTATCTTTATTAAATTTATTAATTACAGTAATTGTTGAATATTTTAAAGGAAATATAAATCTTTAACTTGAATCCATGCAATTAACAAACAGAGGCAAAGTCGTATCTAATAAAGAGCAAAGTCTTGCTGAAAAAATTTATTTTCCAGCTATAATAAAAGGTATGGCTATTACATTTAGTCATCTTTTTAAAAAACGACCCACCATTATGTATCCTGAGGTAAAGCGTCAATATGCAGATGTTTATCGTGGACAACATGTGTTGAAACTTGACGAAAACGGTGCAGAGCGTTGCACTTCCTGTGGTATGTGCGCTATTGCTTGTCCAGCTGAAGCAATTATTATGGAAAGTGCAGAGCGTAAAAAGGGAGAAGAGCATTTATATCGTGAAGAAAAATATGCAAAAACATATGAAATTAATATGCTACGTTGTATATTTTGCGGTTTATGCGAAGAGGCTTGCCCTAAAGAAGCTATTTTTTTAACTGATAGAATTGTGGATGCGGAATATGAAAGAGACACTTTTATTTACGGGAAAGACAAATTAGTAGAAAAGATAGATAAACGCATCGATGTTACTAAACGTCAAACGCCAGAAGTTCAAGAATTTAAAAAACTGCCTGGATATAAACATAATGAGTTGTACCAAAAAAAATTAAAAAAATAAAAACATGAGGCAAATTAATTATAAGTAATTATAAAAATTAAAAATAATTTATGTTAGGTTACACAATAACACAATGGCTTTTTGGAATTATATCTTTTCTTTCAATTATGTTTGCTTTAATGGTAGTATTTACTCGTAATCCTATTAATTCGGTATTGTACTTAGTGCTAACTTTTTTTTGTATTGCTGCGCATTATTTATTATTAAACGCTCAGTTTTTAGCGATTGTTCATATTGCCGTATATGCTGGAGCCATAATGGTGTTGTTTTTATTTGTAATCATGCTTATGAATTTAAATCAAGATTCTGAACCTCAAAAAACAATGATGTCAAAACTAATTGCTGGGATTATTGGAGGTTTATTACTTGTGGTTTTAGTTGGTGCTTTAAAAGGCACCGAACAGCTTCAACTATCTCAAGTTGGACATTCTGAAATTGGCATAGTAAAAAATTTAGGAAGAGTTTTATTTCACGAATATTTATTTCCATTTGAAATTGTTTCTATCCTTCTTTTATCAGCATTAGTTGGGGCAATAATGATAGGAAAAAAAGAAATTAAATGATTAAGAATTTATTTTAATATGATTAACGGAATTTCTATCAATATGTACTTGATGTTGAGTACTATTTTATTTACAATTGGTGCTGTGGGTGTAATGGCTCGTCGAAATACCATTATACTTTTTATGTGTATTGAGTTGATGTTAAATGCAGTAAATTTATTATTAGTTGCCTTTAGTGTTTTACATAACGATTCTGCCGGTCAGGTATTTGTGTTTTTTGTTATGGCAGTTGCAGCTTCTGAGGTAGCGGTGGGCTTAGCTATTTTAAGTATGATTTATAAAAATATAAAAAGCATCGATTCCGATTTATTAAAAAATTTAAAAAATTAGTTTTTCAAATATGTTTAATTTAATAGCACTTGTTCCATTATTTCCATTACTTGGTTTTATTATTAATGGTTTTTTTGGTAATAAAATAAGTAAAAGATTTAGCGGATCTATTGCAACTCTATCTGTATTAGCTTCGTTTATTGTTTCTCTATTAATTTTTATTGAATTAAAAGAAACTGAAGATAAGCCTCAAATTATTATTTATTTGTTTTCATGGATTAATTCTGACACGCTTCAAATCCCTTTTGAATTTTTAATTGATCCATTGTCCTCCTGGTTTTTATTAATAATAACTGGAATTGGATTTTTAATTCATCTTTACTCAATTGGATATATGAAGGAAGACGAAGGTTTGTCTCGTTTTTTTACTTATTTAAATCTATTCGTGTTTTTTATGCTGTTGCTAGTTTTAGGCAACAATTATATAATTATGTTTGTAGGGTGGGAAGGAGTAGGCTTATGTTCTTATTTATTAATTGGCTTTTGGTTCAAAAATACATCTTATAATAATGCGGCGCGTAAAGCTTTTGTGATGAATCGTATTGGAGATTTAGGTTTTTTATTAGGCATTATTTTAATTTTTATAACTTTTGGTAGTATATCTTTTAACGATATTTTTTTAAGAGCAGGAACAGCGCCTACTAATATTATAACCTCCATTGCTTTGCTTTTATTTATTGGCGCAATAGGAAAAAGTGCTCAGATTCCACTTTATACTTGGTTACCAGATGCAATGGCCGGTCCTACGCCTGTTTCAGCCTTAATTCACGCTGCTACAATGGTTACGGCAGGTATTTATATGATTGTGCGCTCTAATGTTTTCTATTCTATAAGCGAAGTGGCCAGTGAAACTGTGGCCATAGTTGGTGTCATTACAGCTTTATTTGCTGCAACAATTGGTTTGTTTCAAAATGATATAAAAAAAATATTAGCCTATTCAACTGTATCTCAATTGGGCTTAATGTTTCTAGGTTTAGGAGTTGGTGCCTATAGCTCGGCTGTATTTCATGTAACAACTCATGCTTTTTTTAAAGCATTATTATTTTTAGGTGCGGGATCTGTTATTCATGCAATGGGTGGAGAGCAAGATATTCGTAAAATGGGAGGATTAAGCGGTAAAATAAAAATCACTTTTATTACAATGTTAATAGGAACTATTGCAATTAGTGGACTGCCCCCTTTTAGTGGCTTCTTCAGCAAAGATGAAATTTTAGCTCATACTTATGAGCACAGTAAACTTCTTTGGTTATTAGGAATGTTCGCCTCAATGCTCACAGCTTTTTATATGTTTCGTTTATTATTTCTAACTTTTTTTGGAAAATTTAGAGGAACTCATGATCAAGCTCATCATTTGCATGAATCGCCCTCATCTATGACTTTCCCATTAATTGTTTTGGCTATTCTTTCTGTTATTGGCGGTTTGCTCGGCTTACCGGAATTTTGGAACGCGTCTAATTGGATGCACCATCATTTAGAGAGTATTGTTATTAGAAAAAATCCAAGTATTTTATCTCACGAAACAGAATGGATGTTAATGGCATTAGCAGTAGCTGCAGCTTTATCAGTATTTTATTTTACCTATTTATTATTTATAAAAAACAAAGTTCTGCCTTTTAATAAAGAAGAAGAAATGAAATCGTGGCAAAGGCTTATATATAATAAATATTATGTTGATAATTTGTATGATGCGGTAATTAGAAGGCCACTAGATTCAATTTCCTCTGTATTTTATAAATTTATTGATTTAAGGTTGCTTGATGGTACTGTTAATACTATTGGGAATTCTGTTAAGTCGGCTGGTGCTTTAGTACGACTAATTCAAACTGGCAACATTGGTTTTTATTTAATGTCAATGGCAATGGGTGTTGTTTTTATTATTTTATTAAAATTTTTAATTAAATAAGCGTTTTTATTTATTTTAACAGTTTTATTAATATCATTCCCTTTTATCTCTGCAATCATAGTGTTTTTTACTAAAAGCGCTTTATCTCGAAATTTAGCGTTAACCTTTTCGGTATTTGAATTTATAATTGCATTAGTTGCGTTTTTTTTATTTACTCACAACCCTAATTTAGCTACACTATATTTTAATCACACTTGGGTTCAATCTTTAGGTATTAATTTTTCGGTTGGCATAAATGGATTAAGTTTACTTTTGATTTTACTTACAACTTTTTTGGTGCCATTAATTATCCTCTCCACTTTTAATAGTTTGCAAGAACTTGGTTCTAACTTTTACGGATTAATTTTATTGATGCAAATGGCTCTGGTTGGTGTTTTTTCTGCTAACGACGGCTTTTTATTTTATGTTTTTTGGGAATTAGCTTTGATTCCAATTTATTTTATTTGTTTGTTGTGGGGTGGAGAAAACAGAGCAAAAATTACATTTAAATTTTTTATTTATACTTTATTTGGGTCTCTATTTATGTTAGTGGGATTAATTTATTTATACAATCATAGCGGTATAAACGGATTAAAATCATGGGCAATACAAGATTTGTATCAAGCTGGCAGAGGTTTAAATCTTGATCAACAAGGTGTGGTTTTTTGGTTAATTTTTATTGCCTTTGCAATTAAAATGCCAATTTTCCCTTTTCATACTTGGCAACCTAATACTTATGTAAATGCACCAAGCCAGGGCACCATGTTGTTAGCAGGTATAATGTTAAAAATGGGCACTTTTGGAGTTATTAAATGGTTATTACCAATTGTTCCCTTAGCTACTGAAAAATGGGGGTCAATGGCAATCACCCTATCTGTTATTGGAATAATTTACGCTTCATGTATTGCCATAGCCCAAAAAGATTTTAAACGATTAATAGCTTATTCTTCTATTGCTCACGTAGGTTTAATTTCTGCTGGTATTTTATCAGCTAATCAACAAGGTGTTCAAGGTGCAATTATGCAAATGTTGGCTCATGGAGTTAATGTGGTTGGCTTGTTTTTTATTGCCGATATTTTATTGCGTCATACTGGGACTAATGAGATAAATAAATTAGGGGGTATTCGAAATATAAATGGAAGTTTTGCAGTTTTATTTTTAATTATTTTACTGGGCTCAATTGCTTTGCCTCTTACAAATGGTTTTGTAGGTGAATTTTTATTAATCAATGGCGTTTATCAGTATAGTGATATAGCTGCATCCTTTGCTGGTCTTACCGTAATTTTAGGCGCAGTATATATGTTAAGAAGCTATCAACAAATTATGTTGGGAGAAAATAGAGATTCAAATTTCAGCTTTGGTGTATTAGCAAGTTCTGAGAAGTTAACTTTGGTTATTATTTGTATTGTAGTTATTGGGCTTGGCGTTTATCCAAAACCTTTAAATGATATTGCAGAACAAGCTGCGAAAGATATTTTAATTAACATTAAATAATTGAGCTAACATTTTAAATATTTATGAAAGGTTTATTAATTATAAGTGGATTAGGGATTTTAGCAATGCTTGCCGAAATTTTTAAGTTTAAGAAATTACTTTTACCAATAGTTTTATTAGGAATTGTTTCTGCCTTTACTCTAAATTTTTTAGAGTGGGAAACTAGCTTAAATATTTCTTATTTTGATAATATGATTAGCTTTGATAAACTAGCAATTGCCTTTTCCGGAATCATTCTTCTTACAGCATTCTTCTGGTTTATTTTAGCAAATAATTATTTTGATAAATCATCCTCATTAGTTGATAATTTTGCTCTTGTTTTATTTGCTTTAGTTGGAGCATTAATGTTAACTGCTTTTAAAAATATGACTACCTTATTTTTAGGAATTGAAATTATGAGTATTCCATTATACGTTTTAGCGGCAAGTAAAAAAGAAGATTTGAAGAGTAACGAAGCTGGTTTTAAATATTTAATAATGGGTTCATTTGCAAGTGGATTTTTACTTTTTGGCATTTCATTAATATATGGTGCATGCGGAACATTTGATATTATGAAAATGCGCATTTTTATAGAACAAAACGCTACGCAATTACCCGTATTTTTTTATGTTGGTGTTGTTTTTATTTTAATCGCTATGTTGTTTAAAGTTTCAGCTGCGCCGTTTCATTTTTGGGCCCCCGATGTTTACGAAGGCTCACCCACATTAATCACCGCCTTAATGAGTACAATTGTTAAAACTGCAGTTTTTGCAGCTATACTGCGTCTCTTCTCAATTGGATTTGGATCTATTAGTGAGATTTGGACAAGCGCTTTAGCATTAGTTATTGCCGCTTCTTTAATCATTGCAAATTTTTCGGCAGCAATGCAATCAAATGTAAAAAGAATGTTAGCCTTTTCAAGTATTAGTCATGCTGGATTTATGTTAATGGTAATTTTAGCAAACATTCGAACAAATATTTCATTAGATGCTATTATTTATTATTCCTTAGCTTATTCTGTTGGAAGTATTTCGGCTTTTGGAATATTATATAACGTTACACGAAAAGGAAATGAAGATATTGGCTCTTTTAATGGCTTATCTAAAAATAATCCTTTAATGGCTTTGTGTATGACTTTAGCTATGTTTTCTCTAGCTGGAATACCTATTACAGCTGGTTTTTTTGCAAAATATTTTGTATTTATAACTATGATAGGAACGCCCTATAAATGGTTAATTATTTTAGCAATTATAAGTTCAGCAGTAGGCGCTTATTATTATTTAAAAGTTGTTATTGCAATGTATTTTAATAAATCAGAAAATGATGCTCCACTAATTATTGAAAATTCTAATAAGTTCGTTATCATTTTCACATCTATTTTAACATTGTTAATCGGAATAGTGCCAAGTTTAGTTTCAGAAATATTTATGTTTTAAAAATAGTTTTTAAAATAAAATTCTATACTGTGGTATAATAAAAAAAATTAATTGATAATCTGTTTTAATTTCTTGACTTGAAACATCATAATATTCTCGAAAGACATTTAAATTCTTGGTTATGTTTTGTATATCAATTGAAAATTCATGCGTAACTTTTTTAGAATTAAAACGATATCCGGGCTTTATATCTATTCTAAAATAATCTGAGTATCGAAATTGGTATGCTTTTTCTAAATCACGAACTTCAATTTTTTGAGAAATACTTTCTTCTAAGTTAATCGGAGAATAACGTTTGCCTCCCGAAAATACGCCTCTTAAATCTATACTAAACGTATGCTTTTCCTTAATTTTGAACTCTTTTCCCCCTAAAATATTAAATACATAATTACCATTAAAAGCAGTATTTCTAATGATGTTATCGCTAGCTTTATATTTACTTTCAAATAAACTAGTTGTAAATAAAAAATAATATCCTTTATTATAAAATTTTTCTAAAGTAATTTCTAACCCATAATTATAACCATTGCCTTTACTGACCAAATTAGAAATGTTTGGACTAAAAAAATCTGCCCCTAAATTTAATGCCGAAAATGTATTAGGGTAATTTTTTACTGGTACGTTATAAATATATTGATAATATATTTCTGTTTTTAAACGGAAATTCGCAGCAAAATTATTTTCATATGACACTACTATATGAGAAGATCTTGTAAAATCAAGATTTTTATTCGTTTCTTGTCTTATTGCGTTCTGAATTTCGCTGGCAAAATAAATATATACAGGCTGAATCTGACTATGCAAACCGCTTCCTAAACTAATGCTTTGCTTCTGATTAATGTTATACTTTAACCCAAATCTTGGTTCAATTGCAGAGAATTGATTTAATAAAAAATATTGGTAATTAATTCCTAAATTAAATAAAAAATTATCTGAAAATTTATGCTGCCATTGTGAAAAAGTTCGTAAAAAAGAAGTAACTCCTTTATAATTTCTTAATGTAATAAAGGTATTACTTCCAAAAAGATTATCTATACTATCAATAAAACTACTTTTATATGACTCTAAATTAATTCCAATGTTAAAGAAATCTCTTGAATTAAATTTTTTATTAAAAGTACTGTTAAATGTATAACGTATATTTTGAGTCATCTGACGATATTCAGGCATAGTGTAATTTATATTATTAAATGAACTATCAATTTTATCAGTGATAATATTATTGTACTGTCCACTTATGCCTATATTTGTTTTAAGATAAGCATTTCGCTTAAAAAGATATGTGTGAGAAATCCCACTTACTCCAACATTTGAATTAAAATAGGAGTCTCGGTTATTAATCCCATATAAATTTTGACCTGATTTTTTATCTCTCTCTAAAATGGCAACATAACTGAGTCCACCAATACCCCAAAAAGAAAATTTACCATATTTTGTTGTAACAAAATCTGTTTTAAATGTAATGTCTTGATATTGGGGAACCGCTGAGCCGGTTCCAAAACTAATTTTTAAAGCTTTAAATACAGAAAGTGTAGAGTAACGATAATTAATCATAAAAGAAGAGTTTTCTTTTTTTGAAAAAGGGCCCTCAGCACCAAGCTCAAATCCATTAAAGCCGATTTGTGCAGTGAATTCTTTTTTTTCGTTATTTCCTTCTCGCATTTTTAAATCAAATACACCAGAGGTAGCGTTGCCATAATCTGCTGCGAAAGCCCCCGTTATAAAGTCAGAATTTCCTAATGTATTATTATTTAATATGCTTATTGGACCTCCAGTTGTTCCCGCATTTCCAAAATGATTGGGGTTAGGAATATCTATTCCATTTAATCGCCATAAAATTCCGATCGGAGAATTTCCTCTTATAATAATATCATTACGAGAATCGTTGGTTCCACTAACTCCAGCAAAATTTGCCGCCATTCTTGATGGGTCATTTCTGCTACCTGCATAACGAGATGCTTCTTCAGCACTAAATAGACGAGAACTCACCAAACTCATTTTATTATTAGATTGTGTTTTATCTTGTTCTGTAGTAATAATAATTTCTTCACCATTAATAATAAGCTCTTCTAATTCGATATTTGAAATTGATTCTTTTCCTGAATTTAAAATAATAGAAATAACTTTCTCTTTATAACTTACCGATTTTGCAACTAATTGCCATCGACCAATTGGTACATTTAATATTTTAAACTCTCCTTTATCATTTGAAATTGATCCTAATAATGGATTTGAATTTACTAATTGAATACTAATACCAATTAATGGAACCTGGCTCTGTTTATCAATAATAATACCTTTAATGGTTTGAGTAGGGGTTTGGGAAAATAAAAAAAAGAAAGGAAAAAATAAAAAAAATGAAAAAAATTTTTTCATTCGTTACTTATGGATTAGATGAAGAAACTGGAATGATTTTGCCATTAAAATATTCATGACCAGTGAGCGCAAAGTGACAAATAAATTTAGCCATTTGCTTTGAGTTTAATAACGCTTTATATCCAGGGAAAGCTAAGTTTAACATTTCTGTTTGAACGGCCCCCAAAGCCAAACAATTAATTGAGATATTTTTTGTTTTAAACTCTTCGGCTAAACACTCTGATAATATACTTAATGCACCTTTACTACTTGAATAAGCGCTTAATCCCGCAAATTTTGAACTCCCCTGAAATCCCCCCATACTGCTGATGTTTAAAATATGTGATTTATTTTTTAAATTCATTAATGGCAAAAGTATCTGTATGAGCATAAATGGCCCAAATACATTCGTTTGATAAACTGATTGCAAATCTTTATTTGTTATATTTTCAAATGGCTTGTTTACAATTTGTCCAGCATTATTAATTAAAATGTCTAATGGTAAATTAAGTCCTTTTATTATTTTAAATATTTTTTTTATTTGAAGTGGATTTGTTATGTCCGATTTAATTGGCAAAATAGAATGTGTATTTTTTTCTTTTACCAGTTTATTCAACGAATCTATATTTCTCGAAACTGCAATAATTAAATTGGAAGGGTTTTGAGAAAATAGTTTTACCATTTCAAAGCCAATGCCTTTTGATGATCCTATAATTAATATCAACATGATAATTTTTTTAAAATTAACTAATAATAAATAATAAAAAAAATAGGCGAAAAACCTTATCAAATAGGTAAATTAAAGTTTTTTACAGCCAATCTGCCTTTTATTTTAAAAGACAATTTTTAAAACTTTTTCTTTATATTAAATGGTTTCGTGGGCTTTTCAATTTTTGTTAAAATAGCTTCCGTTTTAAAATTATCAGAAAGTACTGATTTTGCTTGTTTAATATCATTATCATTTTTTATATTAGATTCAATTCTGCCTTTTTCAAAATAATATCGAGAAACAATTTCTGTTTCTAATTCTTTGCAAATTTCCGATTTATATTTTATTAAATCATCTTTTTTATCTTGCATCAATTTATTTAATAAGGCTTCATATTCTGATTTAATAACATCAAAAGATTGTTCCTCTTCTGCCTGCTTTTTTAGTTTTTCTAAATCAATTTCAATATTTGATTTATAGCTATAATCTTGTGTTTTTATAAAAGTCATAAATTCATTATAATCATTATCAGTTAAGGTAAAATTTGAGGCAGAATTAATATTTGGTGTTTTTAAAACATAATTAGTTGCATAATTAAAAATATGAAATTTTGAAAGTAATGAAATTAAAACGGTTTTAGGTTTTACTTCTGTTGATTTTATATCAGGCATTACTCCGGCCCCATCATAAACGATGCGTCCCCTTTTTGTTTTAAATGCGGTAATTAAACTATCTGAAACTTTTTCAACTCGACCGTCTTCGTTTTTATTGCTATAATCTAGAGCCTGAACACAGCGTCCACTGGGAATATAATATTTTGCTACAGTTATTTTTATTTGCGAGTTATAAACTAGTGGTTTTGTTTGTTGAACTAATCCTTTGCCATATGTGCGCTTGCCAATAATAATTGCTCGATCTAAATCTTGTAAGGCTCCACTTACTATTTCTGAGGCAGACGCTGAATTTTCATCTACTAAAACCGCTAAAGGTATTTTTATATCAATGGGATTATTAACAGATAAATATGATTTATCCCAATTTGAAGTTTTTCCTTTGGTGTATACAATTTCTTGTCCTTTATCTACAAAAAGATTTACGATATTAACCGCTTCAATTAGTAAACCCCCGAGATTACCTTTTAAATCTAAAATTATATTTTTACAATTTTTATTTTTTAAAGCTTGTAAAGCTTCTTTAACTTCGTTACTACAATTTTCTGTAAAAGCAGTCAATTTAATATATCCTGTTTCGCTATTTGGTAATACACCAAAATATGGCACCGATTTTGTCTTAATTTCTTCTCGTTTTAAGATTATCTCTATAGGGGTATTTTGTCCTGCTTTAATAAGCTTCAATTTTAAAGATGATCCGGCTTGGCCTTTCAAAAGATTACTTATTTCGTCGCTTCGCTTTCCTTCTAAATTAATATTGTTCACACCAATAATTTGATCTCCAGCTCTAATCCCTGATTTAAAAGCCGAAAATCCTTCATAGGGTTCGGCAATTATAATTTTCCCATTAATGTCGGTTACCATTGCTCCGATACCCCCGTATTCTCCTGTGGTTGTATATCTAAAATCTTCAATATCATTTTCAGTATAATAAATAGTATATGGATCTAAAGATTTTAACATGGCGTCGATACCAGTTTTCATTAATTGGCCTGGCTTAGTTCCATCAACATAAGAAACGTTTAGTTCACGATAAATAGCATTAAATATATCTAAATTTTTACTTATTTCGAAATAATCTGGTGTATAGGCAAGACCAATAAATACAATTATACTGATAGAAAGTGCGGCAACCCATTTTTTTATTTTAGAAGTAAAATTCATTGTATAAATCAATTTAATTGAGTTTAAATTTAACGAGAATTGTTTGCTTTTTTAGTTTTAAAGTTAATTTAGGGATTTTTTGTGTTTTTAAATTGCAAAACCCAATAAAATGTCGTATTTTTTCTACCCGAATTAATCCCGTAAGATTATGACATTTATTTTTTAATCAGTATACTTTGAGTCGGATGCTGATATAAAATCCAAAAGACTCTCTATCTGATAAAAAAAATCATTCTCTTTAAAAAAATTAATAAAGTACCTATGAAACTATCAATGTTTAAATTTAATTTGCCAAAAGAATTATTAGCGGAATATCCTTCCAAAAATCGTGAAGATTCTCGTTTAATGGTTATAGAAAGAACTACAGGAAAAATTTCACATAAAAAATTTAAAGATATAACTAATTATTTTGATGATGGAGATGTGCTAATTTTGAATGATACCAAAGTTTTTCCAGCAAGAATGTATGGTAATAAAGAAAAAACAGGTGCAAAAATAGAGGTTTTTTTGCTTCGCGAATTAAATGCTGAAAGTCGATTGTGGGATGTTTTAGTTGATCCAGCTAGAAAAATTCGAATTGGAAATAAATTATATTTTGGAGAAAATGACAATTTAGTCGCAGAAGTTATTGATAATACTACTTCTCGAGGAAGAACTTTGCGTTTTTTATACGACGGGAGTTACGAAGAATTTAGAAAAATACTATACGATTTAGGGGAAACACCTTTACCAAAATACATTAAACGTGAGGCAGAACCCGAAGACACCGAACGCTATCAAACTGTTTTTGCTAAAAACGAAGGGGCCGTAGCTGCTCCTACTGCTGGCTTACACTTTAGTCGCGAATTATTAAAACGATTAGAAATTAAAGGTGTTCGGTTTGCGCCTTTAACTCTTCACATAGGTCTTGGAACATTCAGAAATGTAGAAGTAGAAGATTTAACTAAACATAAAACAGAAAGCGAAGAGGTTTTAATTTCGAGCGATGCCTGCAAAATTATTAATTCTGCAAAAGAAAGAAAAAAACGGGTGTGCGCTGTTGGAACTACTGTTATGAGAGGCATAGAAACATCAGTTTCAACCAACGGACAATTAAACCCATTTATTGGTTGGACAAATAAATTTATTTTTCCTCCCTACGACTTCAGTATTGCCAATTGTATGATTACTAATTTTCATATGCCCGAAAGTACCTTGCTAATGATGGTAAGCGCATTTGGCGGTTATGATTTGATAAATAAGGCCTATAAAGAAGCAATTAAAGAAAAGTATCGCTTTTATTCTTATGGCGATGCCATGTTAATTATATAGTAAATTTACCTCTATTACAGGCCTAATTTTTTCTTTAAACGCGCTGTTATTTCTAAAACTGCGGGGCAGACCAATGTGTTTTGATACGTTAAAGATAAAATTTGTTGCATTTTTTTTCGATTCGTATGGGGATAATCTCTGCAAGCTTTTGGTCTATCTTTATAAATAACACAATAATTATCTTGATTTAAGAAAGAACAGGGAGATTTCTTTAAGACATAATCATTATCATCGTCTATCTTTAAATACTTATCTATAAATGCTCCTGAGCGCATTTTAGTTGCTTTTGCAGCGCGTTCAATATCGCTCTGATAAAAAATAGGAGAAGTTGTTTTGCAGCAGTTAGCGCAACTTAAACAATTAATTTGTTCAAAAACTTTTTCATGTTCATGGTGAATAACTTCATCTAAGTTTTTTAAAGGCCGGTTATTCAATTTTTTATAAAAAAACTGATTTTCTTTTTTTTTGACTGCGCTTTTTTATTAAATTCGATAAAATCCATATTTAATTAAACTATTAATTAAAACAAACGAAAGATGTTAAGCTAAAAAAGCCGTCAAATTAAATTTGACGGCTTTTTTAGCTTAATTTTTATTAGGCTTTTTTTGGTGACACTGATTTCTTCGGAGCAGCTGATTTCTTCGGAGCAGCTGATTTCTTCGGAGTAGCTGTTTTCTTTGGAGCAGCTATTTTTTTTGGCTCTTCTGCCGCAACTATTTCCTTTACTACTACTTTTTTAACTGAAACTTTTTTTGCAGATTTCTTTTTTTGACGCTTTACTCCCGTTGAACCGATATGTATTTTACCTCGTTTTGTTCTTTTATCACCTTTTCCCATAATTTAATTTAGTTTATAACTATAAAAGTAAAAAATTATCTTTACCAAACAAAAAAATAGAATCCGTTTATATAGTTTTTTGTATTATATTTTAATTAAATTATTTTTAAACTTTTAATCATCAAAAATAAATTTTATAAACAAGAGCGTTTATGTAGCAAGAAGCAAGTGAAATTGCTTTTTGAAAAAGGAAGATCATTAGTGGTATACCCTATTAAGCTTACCTTTTGCTTCACGCCAGTAAATCTAAAATTTCCTGCTCAGGCAATGTTTGTAACGCCTAAGCGCAGTTTTAAAAAAGCGCACGATAGAAATAAATTAAAACGACGTATGAGGGAGGTATACAGATTAAATAAAAAAACTTTTTATGATGATTTAGCCCCATATCAAACCAAGATGATTTTGGCATTTTTATACATTGGAAAAAAAAGTGAAGATTACGCAATTATAGAGATGTCTATTAAAAAATTAATGAAAAATAGTATATCAGAAGATAAAACTATTTGATATTTATTTTTTGTTAGCCTCTTTTAAATAAGTGTCTAAAGCTCCTGTCATACTTTGATTTATAATATTAGGAGCATTAATATCTAGTCTATAACCAAGTGATTTTACCATATTTGCAGTTGCAAAACCAAAAGCAGCTATTCGAGTACTACCTTGCTTAAAATTTGGAAAATTTTGCTTTAAAGATTTTATACCTACAGGTGTAAAAAATACCATTAGGTCAAATTCAGCTAAACTTTTTAAATCGCTTAAATCTGCACATACTGTTTTGTAAAAAATAGCTTTAGTAACAGATATATTAACCTCTTCTAAAAGTTCTGCTATTTGTTCTTTTTGAGCATCGCTAGCTGGCAATAAAAACTTTTCGTTTTTATTTTTTTTAATCACATCTACTAAATCAGTAATGGTTCCATGACCAAAAAATATTTTTCGTTTTCGATACTGAATGTACTTTTGTAAATAATATGCAGTTTGTTCATTTATACAAAAATATTTTATGCTTTCAGGCACTGTTATTCTCAATTCATTGCATATACGAAAATAATGATCTGCAGCAAACTTACTATTTAAAATAACAGCACCGTGCTCTAAAATATCAATTCGTTGAGCTCTAAATTCTTGAGCATTTAAACCTTCAACTTTAATAAATTGTCTAAAATTTATATTAAGGTTATATTTTTTCGCAAGATCAAAATATGGGCTCTTTTCGGTTTCAATCGGACTAGGCTGTGATACAAGTATATTTTTTACACGACGTTTCGGGTAATTACTTATTTCTACGTAGGGAAACTTTTTAATAACAAACACCTCTTTTTTTGTTTTCCTTCTTCTCCTTTTAATCAAAATTTGATCGCCGATACTTTGATTATCTGGTGGTATTAATGATTGAATGGGGACGCTTTTTTCAGCTTTAACTGATTTAACTTTGATTTTTTTATCGGATTTTTTTACAAGTTTTATAATCGGTTTTTTAGCAGATTTTGGTAAAGCCTTAAATTTTTTTGTAAAAATTTTAATTGGCTTTTTTTGAACTAGTGACTTTTTTGAATTAGTGACTTTTTTGATTTTTTTAGTTACCTTATAAGCACTTTTTTTCTTTGCTACTTTTTTCTTTGCTAACATTGTTTTTCTTGTTTAAAAAGTTTCAATGATATACTTTAACAAAATTAGTCCTGGTAAAATTTCTAAAGCACAAAAGTATGTAAAAATTTGTAATAAACCTATTCTTTCCTCAATTAGAGCTATTAAAAAGCCTCTATACCATTTTAAAATTACGGATAAACCTAAAATGATTAAAGCGCAGTGTAAAAAAAATAAGGAATTGTATTTACTAAACTGTAAAATCAAAATAATTGGAAAAATAAAGATGCTAAATATCTGACTTATTAGCGATCCAATTAGAGTGAACTCCGAAACATCGACCATGCCGACCGTGTGGCGGGTGGCCGGGGCGCAGAGCACCACGACGTCGGCGTTCGGCACGGACGTCAGCAGCTGGTCGGGCGCCACCATCTCGTCGACGGGCTCGTCGCCGGT
>SYAL01000032.1 GCA_005787585.1 Bacteroidota bacterium | reverse complement strand
TGTTATTACGAAAACAAAACAGCTAACGGCACAACTTATGGCAAATTATATAATTGGTATGCGGTAAACGACCCGCGGGGTTTGGCACCAAATGGCTGCCACATTCCCACAGATGCAGAATGGACAACACTAACCAATTATTTAGGCGGAGAAGATGAAGCCGGCACAAAAATGAAAAGCAACACTGGTTGGCAAGATAATGGGAACGGCACCAACACCTCAGGCTTTGCAGGGCTTCCGGGCGGTTGTCGTGACTACTATGGAAATTTCAACGACGTTGGCGCTTACGGTCTCTGGTGGAGTTCGTCAGAGAGCAATACCTTTGACGCCTGGTTCCGCGACTTGTTCAACAATGATGGCAATGTCTTCAGGGCCAGCGGCGATAAGCAAAATGGGTTTTCTGTGCGTTGTCTGAGGGATTGACTATTTGACTCTTTGACTATTTTTTTTCGCGGGTATTTTTTCGATTTTTTTTTGGGATAAAACACCCAATAAATGTTGGCGCACATTATTACAATATTATGCTTAATTGAAGTAATTGAAAAAATTTGTTTTAAATTAATTATTAAAAAAGAGCCAGCTATTTTACGTCTATTAAGTCAATATCAAAAATTAAAACCGAGTTTTCGGGTATATTGCCTTGAGAAATGTTGCCATAGCCTAATTCAGAGGGGATCAATAAAATGCCTTTTCCGCCTTTTTTAAAAAGAGGAATGCCTTCTTGCCAACCCTTAATTACAGAAGCTAAACTAAAACTAATTCCATTATTAGTTGATTGATCAAACACCGAGCCGTTAGTTAAGTATCCTTTGTATTTAACGGTTACATTTGAATTTATGTTTGGGTGAGAGCCAATGCCTGCATTAGTTATCACATAATATAAGCCTGTACCCGTTGCTTTTGCATCTAATTTATTATCTGCAATATATTGAGTAATAATTTGTTCATCTATAGCGGGTTGATTTACTGAATCTTTCTGTTTACAGCTTAATAAAATAAAAAAAGTTAAACAAAATACAATATTTTTCATGGTTTAATAGTGTTGAATTAAAGTAAAAGTAACCAAAGTAAAAAAAATTAAAAAACCCCGAAACTTTCGGGGCTTATAAAATTAATTTATTTATTGATGAGCAATTTAAACCCCTTGCCATGAATATTAATTATTTCAACTTTGGCATCATTTTTTAAGTATTTTCTTAATTTAGCAATATAAACATCCATGCTTCTGCCATTAAAATAATTGTCGTCGTGCCAAATAGATTTTAAAGCAAAAGTTCGATCAAGAACGTCGTTTAAATGAATACACAAAAGTTTAAGCAACTGGCTTTCTTTAGTTGTAAGTTTTTGTTCGCCGGCATTATGTTGTAAAATTTGTTTTTCAGAATTAAATTGGTATTTACCAATAAAGAAATTAACATCATTACTTTCTGAGGATCTAACTTTATTTGTACGGCGCAATACAGCATTTACTCTGGCCATAAGTTCTTCCATGCTGAATGGCTTTGTGATATAGTCGTCGGCACCAGCAGCAAATCCATCAATAGTATCTTCTTTCATGCTTTTTGCAGTAAGAAAAATAATAGGCACATTTTTATCAACCAGCCGAATTTCTTTTGCCAATGTTAGTCCATCTTTTACGGGCATCATAACATCAATTAATAATAAATCAAACGAACCTTTAAAAAAAATGTCGCTGCCTTTTTTCCCATCTTCGGCTAATTTTGTTTCAAATCCTTTTGCTTCTAAATATTCTTGTAAAAGAGGCCCTAAACTAGGATCATCTTCAACTAATAAAATTTTGGTTTTAACGGTTTCCATAATAATTGGAGTATTAATTGTTAAATTAAAGGTACTTACTAAAGTTCTTAATTAGAATCAATTAACATTTATTATCAATTTGGTAAATGCACATTAAAACTACTACCTTTTTCAATTTCACTGTTAACAGAAATGGTTCCGCGATGTTTTACTACTACCGCTAAAACATAAGATAACCCCAATCCAAATCCTTTTACATTGTGAACATTTCCTTTTGGTACGCGATAAAATTTATCAAAAATTTTTCTTTGATTTTCTTTAGAAATGCCTATGCCCTTATCTTTTACCTGAATCATAATACCTTCGGCGGTATTAGTTGTAGAAATTGTGATTTCAGGAATTTCTTTTGAATATTTAATGGCATTATCAATTAAATTAAAAATAATATTTGTTAGATGAACAGGATCGGCTTGTAATTTATATTTTTGAGCATTTAAAAATGTTTTAATAATTCCATTACCAATTAAAAGTTGAGTATTATTAATCGCTTTATTAATAATTTCATGAACATCTACTTCACTTAATTTTAATTTAAACTCTCCTTTATCTAAAATAGATGTTTGTAAAATACTTTCTACTAATACGCTTAATCTTGTATTTTCTTCCCTAATCATTGTGATGTAACGCTCTTTTTTTTCGGGACTTTGAATAATACTTTTATCAGCTAACATTTCGCTAGCAAGAGAAATAGTGCTTATGGGGGTTTTAAACTCATGAGTCATATTGCTAATAAAATCATTTTTAATTATTGATAATTTTTTTTGTTTTAAATTATTTGACATGATATAATAAAAAGAAAAAATAAGAATAATAATTACAATTATGGATGTAATCAAAAAAGGCCACATTTCTTTTAAAACGGCCCTAGATTGATTTTTAAAAATAACAATTAAATATTCAGGCGAAACAAACTGATTTTTTGGAGACAAGTTTATTTTATAATTAATTACCCCGAGCGAGTCTCCAATTTTATCAACGTCTTTTAAGCCTATATAATGATTGATGCCAGAATTTAATGAGGTGATATAATAATTATATTTGGCTGTGATTTTTTGTTTAACTAATTCGGCATAAAGAATAGAATCAAGTAAAATAGTATCTAAGTTACGTTTATTGTTGTAATAATTTTTTACCGATGTTTCATCGAAGAAGCTATATCCATTTGGAGTTTGATTAAAGAAGTCGGCATTATTATTTTGCATTTTATTATAATTAGCTCTAATTTTCGCCATAAAATTAGGAGCCCTTTGATCAAAATTAATAGAGTCGCTATTTACAAATTTGTTGGTAAACTTAGTGCTTTGATAGCCATTGCTATCAATACTAAGTTCGGTACTTAGTTTAAATCCGCCCGAATTATTTTCGCCACCGTTTAATTTATTTGAATTGAGGGCGATGCCCTGAGTGCGCTCTGTAATTTTTAAATAACTATTTCGGTCATCGAGCCGCTCTAAATTTTTGGCAGTATTAATTAGCGCTTCATCTACTTTATTTTTAAACAACTCTTCTCTTACTTTAAAGTCATTTATTATCCAGTAAGCCTGAAACCAGATTAGAATAAAAAGAGCAAATGAAAACGAAATAGAAATTAAGATTAATACTTTTTTGTTCATTTTGGTATATAAAATTTAACTCTAAAGTTTATTATAAATTAAAACGATTAAACTAAACTTTGAATATTAGTTATGGTGCCATTTTAAAAAACATAATATTTTAATCTGCCGTTTAAAACAAAAGGCGCCTAAAATAATAATTGTATGTGGGTTTGTCATATTGGTCAACTCTCTTTTTCCTCGCTTTCCACCTCAGCAGCCACTGGGTTAGACCCAAACACAATTAAATAAAAATTATCTATTATAAATACAACTACAAATTTATTATTTCTTAGCGTATCAGCAATTATTAAACCTAATCTATTATTATTTAAGGCCCTGTATAATTTTTATTTTACATATAATTTCTTATTTTTGCATCCCAATAAATTAAAAGTTATGAACGAAGGTATAATTTATATAGTCCCTGTTTTAGGTATAGTTGGATTAATAGTAATGGCGATAAAATCTGCATGGGTTAGTAAACAAGAGGCTGGGGATAAAAATATGCAAGAATTGGCTGGATATATAGCTGATGGCGCCATGGCATTTTTAAAAGCAGAGTGGAGGGTATTAAGCATTTTTGTAGTATTTGCTGCGGCCTTATTAGCGTATTCTGGCACTGTTCACGAAGTTAATGGCAAAGAAGTTCATGGTAGTTGGATTATTTCAATTGCCTTTATTATTGGAGCGGTATTTTCTGCAACTGCAGGATACATTGGAATGAAAGTAGCTACGAAAGCAAATGTTCGTACAACTCAAGCTGCAAAAACAAGCTTAAAACAAGCGCTAAAAGTTTCATTTACAGGCGGAACTGTTATGGGTTTGGGTGTTGCGGGATTGGCGGTTTTAGGATTAGGCGGATTATTTATCGTTTTTTTAAAAATATTTAATGTTGCTGAAGTTGATAGTAGCGAAATGAAAACCGCAATAGAAGTGCTAACCGGTTTTTCATTAGGGGCAGAATCTATTGCATTATTTGCTCGTGTTGGTGGGGGTATTTACACCAAGGCTGCAGATGTTGGCGCTGATTTAGTTGGTAAAGTAGAAGCTGGAATTCCTGAAGATGATGTGCGCAACCCAGCAACAATTGCTGATAATGTAGGAGATAATGTAGGCGACGTTGCTGGTATGGGAGCCGACTTATTTGGTTCTTATGTTGCTACAATTTTAGCGACGATGGTATTAGGCCAAGAAGTTATTGTAAAAGATGCTTTTGGCGGAATGTCTCCAATTTTATTACCAATGGTAATTTGTGGCTTGGGCATTCTTTTCTCAATTGTTGGAACATGGTTTGTAAAGATTAAAGATGAAAAATCAAATGTGCAAACGGCTTTAAATATTGGCAACTGGTCATCTATGCTTTTTACAGTAATAGCCTCTTACTTTGTGGTAATGTATATGTTGCCTGACGGCCCAATTACTTTACGCGGCATAGAATTTACAAAAATAGGTGTATTTGGCGCCATTTTAGTTGGTACTGTGGTTGGAGCCGTTATGAGTATCGTGACTGAGTATTACACGGCAATGGGCAAAAAACCGGTTCTTTCTATTATACAACAATCTTCTACAGGTCACGCTACTAATATTATTGGCGGTTTATCTGTTGGCATGAAATCAACCGTTATTCCAATTTTAACATTAGCCGCTGGTATTATGGGCTCTTATTATTGTGCAGGTTTATATGGTGTTGCTATTGCAGCGGCAGGAATGATGGCAACAACAGCGATGCAATTAGCTATTGATGCTTTTGGCCCTATTGCCGATAACGCTGGTGGCATTGCAGAAATGAGTCAGTTGCCACCAGAAGTTCGTGAGCGGACAGATAACTTAGATGCAGTAGGGAATACTACAGCAGCTACGGGTAAAGGGTTCGCTATTGCTTCTGCCGCATTAACTTCATTAGCTTTATTTGCTGCATTCGTTGGCATTGCGGGGATTGATGCAATTGATATTTATAAAGCTAATGTATTAGCGGGATTATTTGTTGGGGCTATGATTCCATTCATTTTCTCAGCATTATGTATTCAAGCGGTTGGAAAAGCGGCAATGGATATGGTTCAAGAAGTTAGACGACAGTTTCGCGAAATTCCTGGCATCATGGAGTATAAAGCAAAGCCGGAATATGAAAAATGTGTAGCAATATCAACCAAGGCTTCTATTCGCGAAATGATGTTACCTGGTGCAATTGCTTTGATTACGCCAGTCGTTGTTGGTTTTGTTTTTGGACCAGAAGTTTTAGGAGGCTTACTAGCAGGCGTTACTGTATCTGGTGTATTAATGGGAATTTTTCAATCTAATGCAGGAGGCGCTTGGGATAATGCAAAAAAATCTTTTGAAAAAGGAGTAATGATTAATGGCGAAATGTTTTTTAAAAAATCTGAACCACACAAGGCATCAGTAACGGGAGATACTGTTGGCGATCCGTTTAAAGACACTTCAGGCCCATCTATGAACATATTAATTAAATTAATGTCGATTGTTTCACTAGTAATTGCACCATATATTGCTGGAGTCGGCTCCAATCTTAATTCTTCTGATTTGAAAATGATGCATGAACAATTTATGATGAACGACTCCTTGTCTTTCAATTATTTTCATGGGGGGGCAAGCGACTATTGCGATATGAGCAAATGTGAATCTATGACTAAAGAGGAGTGCGCAAAAATGTGTGAAGAAAACGGTTGCGATGAAGCCCAAAAGAAATATTGTATGAGTTTATATGATTCCAATGGGAAATTTGTTGGGGCAAAATGCGATATGAGCAAATGTATTAAAATGACCAAAGAGGAATGCGCGAAGTATTGCGATTCTCTTAAATGTACCCCAGAAGAAAAAGCTTTATGCATAAAGCATGCTTCGGGAAAAGAAATTTAAATTTTATAATCAATTAAATTAAATATGAAAAAAACAATTTTATTATTATCCGGCTTAGTTTTTTTTTCGTGCACTAGCGAAGTAAAAGAAATAGCATCGTCTGACAAAAAATTATCACAAGGGAGTTATTCTTTAGATGTAAAAAATAGTAAAGTTTTGTGGGTTGGAAAAAAACCTACAGGAGAGCACAGGGGCGAAATTTTATTTTCAAAAGGGGAATTCGAAATTTTAGACAACAAAATTAAAAAAGGGGAATTTGAATTAAATATGAACTCAATTTCTTGTACTGATTTACAAGGAGAAGATTCTCTCGATTTAGTAGGACATTTAAAGGGGGGTGATTTTTTTAATGTGGACACTTTTAAAATTGCAACTATTGAAATTATATCATCTGAGCTAGACTCTGTTAATTTTAAAATAAAAGCAAATCTTAAAATAAAAGGCATTTCAAATCCAATTGAATTTATTTCAGGAATAAAATTTTTGAATGATTCTATTGTTGCTATAGCAGACTTTGAAATAGATAGGACTAGATGGGGAATAAAATATAAGTCAAAAAAAATCTATCAATTAGCCGATAAATTTATTAATGATGATGTTTCAATTCAATTGAGGATAAAAGCTAAGAGGAAAGAATAGCGCTAAATAGCTATAATTTTTTATTATTTAAATTTAAATTATTTCGATTATTTTATAACTCCTAATTAAATTAATATTCTTTAAATTAATTATATTTTTGATTAATATATTAAATTAACAGAATGAAAATTATCACTTACAATTTAAATGGCATAAGAGCTGCGATTAGCAAGGGTTTTATAGATTGGATTATCCAAGCAAGCCCCGAAGTTATTTGTGTTCAAGAAATTAAAGCAACTCCAGACCAAGTACGCGTTTTTGAATTTGAAGAATTAGGATACCATCATTATTGGTATCCTGCTCAAAAAAAAGGATATAGTGGCGTAGCTATTTTCACAAAACAAAAGCCAAAACATATTGAATATGGATGTGGAATAAAAGCATACGATGATGAGGGAAGAATATTACGCATAGACTTTGAAGAATTTTCTGTAATGAGTGTTTATCATCCCAGCGGAAGCAGTGGCGATTTGAGGCAAGAGTTTAAGATGCAGTGGTTAGGGGATTTTTTTGATTATATAAACCAATTAAAGATTGCATATCCAAAATTAGTTATTTGTGGTGATTTTAATATTTGCCACAAAGCTATCGATATTCATAATCCAAACACAAACGCCAATACAAGTGGATTTTTACCTGAAGAAAGAGAATGGATGGAGCAATTTATTAATTCTGGCTTTATTGATACTTTTCGGTATTTTAATCAGGAGCCACATCAATATACCTGGTGGAGCTACAGAGCAGGATCAAGATCAAAAAATTTAGGATGGAGAATTGATTATAACTTTGTAACAGATAATTTAAAAAAAAGAATATCTCGTGCCGTTATTTTGCCAAGCGCTATACATAGCGACCATTGCCCCGTATTATTAGAAATTATTTAAATAATAGCCAAGAAGAAAAGCTTTTTCTTTTTTTAATTAATTTTTCTAATTACATTTATTAAGTGCAACAACAATATGTAATAATTTTAGCTGGCGGAACAGGAAGTCGAATGAAAAGCGATATCCCTAAACAATTTATCGAATTACAAGGACTTCCAATCATCATCCATTCACTTAAACGATTTTTAAACTATAATTTAAACATTCAAATAATAATTTGTGTACACAAAAATTACAAAAACCATTTAGAGAATCTTTTTCAAAAATTTAATCTTGAAACAAAAAATATTCAAATTATTTTTGGGGGCGACACGAGATTCCAGTCTGTAAAAAACGGGTTAAATTTAATACAAGACTTAGATGCAATTGTTGGGATACACGATTCAGCGCGACCCTTTGTTTCTTTAAAAACCATACAAAATTGTTTTGAAACCGCTGCTATTAAAGGCAACGCCATTCCATGTATTTCGATAAATGAAAGTTTAAGAAAAATAAGCAATAATATAAATAGTGCCATTAATCGTAATGAATATAAAATAATTCAAACGCCTCAATGCTTTATTGTTTCAAAAATTAAAAAAGCATTTGAACAAGAATATAATTTTATTTTTACTGATGACGCAACGGTTTTAGAAACGACCGGAGAAAAAATTATTTTAGTAGAGGGGAATGAAGAAAATATAAAAATTACATCACCTCACGATTTATTAATTGCAAGAGCACTTATTCATGAGGAGTGAGGACATTATTTATTCACTAGAAATTACGGCAAAATTACTAGAGCTTCACAACGAGAATCCTTTTAAAATAAAAGCATATTCAAATGCGGCGTATAAGTTTTCAAAATTACGTTTTGATTTTGAAGGAAAGACTCAATCCGAAATTCAATCAATAGAGGGAATAGGGAGGGGGATATCAGAAAAAGTTTTCGAATTAATGAGCACGGACAAATTAAAAGAATTAAGTGAACTGATTGAAAAAACGCCCTCAGGGTTAATTGAAATGCTTGGAGTTAAAAGCTTAGGGCCAAAAAAAGTTAGACAATTATGGCAAGAATTACAAATAGAAAGTGTTGGCGAACTATTGTACGCTTGTAGCGAAAATAGACTTACTTCACTCAAAGGATTTGGAGAAAAAACCCAGTTACAAATAAAACAAAATATCGAATTTAAAATTGCGAATAATAATAAATTTCATTTTGCTTCCATTGAAAAGCCATTAAATGAAGTTGTTCAAATATTGTCCATACAAAATCCACAATTAAAAATAAGCTTGGTTGGTCAGGTAGCAAGAAAATGCGAAATCATTGATAATATTGAATTATTAATTGGCGGTAAAATTTTAATTGATTTAAAACAACAAACACAAAGCCTGCCATTGCCAATAAATTATATTTTTTGCGATGAAAAAGATTTTAATTATAAGTTGGTTGAATTAACCTCTACTTCAGAGCATTTAGAGAAAATAAAATTTAGCACATTAATAAAACGAGAGTATTCTAATTCAGAAGAAATTTATTCGAACTTGGGATTGCAATATATTGTTCCAGAATTGCGCGAAGGGCTAGTTGAAGTTGAACTAGCAAAAGAAAACAAGTTACCCGAACTTATAAAAGTTGAAGACTTAAAGGGGGCGCTTCATAATCACACCACTTACAGTGATGGAGCCAATACTTTAAAAGAAATGGCAGATTATTGTAAAAATTTGGGCTATGAGTATTTAGGAATTTGCGATCATTCTAAAACAGCATTTTATGCTCAAGGATTAAGTATTGAAAGAGTATTAGAACAACAACAGGAAATAGATCAATTAAATTCGAAAGACCAGTCGTTTAAAATTTTAAAAGGAATAGAAAGCGATATTTTAAATGATGGTTCTTTAGATTATTCTGATGACATTTTAAAATCATTTGATTTCGTGGTTGCATCTATTCATTCTAATTTAAAAATGAATGAAGAAAAAGCAACCGAGCGTTTAATTAAAGCAATTGAAAATCCATATACGAACATACTTGGGCACCCTACGGGCAGATTATTATTAGCACGAGCTGGATATTCTATTAATCATAAAAAAATTATAGATGCTTGTTCGGCCAACAAAGTGAGTATTGAATTAAACGCGCATCCCTATCGCTTAGACATTGATTGGCGATGGATCCCTTACTGTTTAGAAAAAGGAGTTAAGATTTCTATTAATCCTGATGCGCACCATTTATTTGGCCTTCACGATATGTATTATGGTGTATGCGTTGCCAGAAAGGGTATGTTAGATAAGGCAAATTGTTTAAATTCATTATCATTAACTGATTTAAAATTATTTTTTAAGAAATAATGCCGATTCTAAATTCAATAGCAAGTTGGCTTATGAAAAAGCGAATGCATCAAATAGAGTTATTTGTAAAATATCCACTTGAGGTTCAGCAAGAGTGGATGTATAGTTTATTGAAAGACGCCTCAAAAACTAAATTTGGTAAAAAATATCATTTTACAAACATCAAGAATTACGAGCAGTTTAAAGAACAAATTCCATTAAATGATTACGACAGTTTAAAGCCTTTTATTGAAAGAACAAGAAGAGGGGAGCAAAATTTATTATGGCATAGCGAAATTAAATGGTTTGCAAAAAGTAGTGGCACTAACGATAAAAGTAAGTTTTTGCCGGTAAGCCAAGAAAGTTTAAAAGGCTGTCATTATAATGCAGGCAGAGATATGATAACTTTACACTGCTTCAATAATCCGGAAACACAATTGTTTAGGGGAAAAAATTTAGCATTAGGAGGAAGTTTTAGGGAAGATCAATTTGAAAATCACAATTCTTTTCACGGAGATGTTAGCGCTATCATTATTCAAAACTTACCCATGTGGGCAGAATTTTTTAGAGCACCAGAAACAAGTATTGCATTAATGGATGAGTGGGAGGGAAAATTAGAAAAAATGGCGCTTAGTATGATGAACGAAAATGTAACAAGTATAGCGGGAGTTCCCAGCTGGATGCTAGTTTTATTAAATCGAATTTTAGAAAAAAAGAAAGCAAAAACAATTAACGAGGTTTGGCCAAATTTGGAAGTATATTTTCATGGAGGAGTAAGTTTTGATCCCTATAAAGAACAGTTTTTAAATTTATTTAATAATAATAAAGTAAATTTTTTACAACTTTTTAGCGCCTCTGAAGGATTCTTTGGCATTCAAGATCAAGTTAAAAGCGATGAATTATTATTGATGTTAGATTATGGTATTTTTTATGAGTTTATAGAGTTAAAAGAAACAACTTTAAAAATAGTGAAGACTATTCATTTAGAAGATGTAAAAATAGGAATAGATTATGCAATGGTAATCACAACAAACGCAGGATTGTGGCGCTATCAGTTAGGAGATGTTATAAAATTTACTAGCACCAATCCATATCGGTTTAAAATTAGCGGCAGAACTAAACAGTACATTAATGTTTTTGGCGAAGAATTAATGGTTCATAATGCAGATTATGCCATTGCTAAAGCTTGTGAAAAAACTCATGCGACAGTTAAAGATTATACTGTTGGCCCTTTGTTTATGAAAAAAAAATCGGGCGCTCACGAGTGGTTAATAGAATTTATTAAAGAGCCGAATAATTTTGATTTTTTTATATCCATATTAGACGACAATTTAAAAAAACAAAACAGCGATTATGAGGCTAAAAGATATAATAATTTTGTTTTGCATTTACCTTTTGTGAGAAAAATGCCAAAAAATAGTTTTTATACTTGGCTTAAATTAAATAATAAAATTGGCGCCCAATATAAAGTGCCACGTTTAAGTAATGATCGTAAAGTATTAGAAGAAATTTATAATTTAAGCAAAACCTTGTGAATTTTTTAAAGAAATATATTTTAATTTTATTAATTTTAATAAGCCTCTCATTTGCACATGGAGATAAAAAGTCCCAATTTGAGATTATAACACCTCTTGATTTTTTTACTGCAGATAATTTGGGAAATATATACACCGTAAAGAATGATGAAGTTATAAAATTTTTGCCTAATGGGAAATTTTTTGCTCGCTACAGCAATTTAAAACTTGGAAAAATTGCGTCAATAGATGCGACTAATCCTTTAAAAATTATTTTATATTATCGCGATTTTCAAACTATCGTTTTTTTAGATAATCAACTTTCGGCAAATAGCCAAGAGGTTTTATTAGACGCCTTGGGACTGGAGCAGACTGAATTGGCTTGTGCAGGCTCGAATAATAGTTTTTGGATTTACAATAAACAAAACAATGAATTAATTCGTTTTAATGAAAATTTAAAAAAAGTAACTGCAACTGGAAATTTAAAACAAATTTTTAAAACAGATTTAACGCCTAACTATATGATTGAACATAATGGTTTTTTGTTTTTGAATTGCCCTAATAATGGTGTTTTTATTTTTGATATGTTTGGTTCATACAGTAAATTAATAGCAATAAAAGAATTAAAAGAATTTAGTGTGAACGAAAAAGCCATTTATTATAAAAAAGACAGTGTTTTTTGTAGTTATAATTTTAAAGTTTTTGAAGAAGCCTGTAAACCTTTAATAAATAATAAATTTATTTTAAGTTTAAAATATATAAACAAAAAATTATATTTTGCTTACAAAGATTCTTTGATAATTGAGCCGCTTTAAAAATAAAATATGGTATCAATTAAAAATTAAGCGTCGTAGTCAATAACGACTTTTTCACTTAAAGGGTGAGACTGGCAAGTTAAAATAAAGCCGTCGTCTACTTCTGCATCGGTTAAGGCAAAATTAGCATCCATTTTTACTTTCCCTTCTATTACTTTTGCTCTGCAAGTACAACAAACAGCTCCTTTACAGCTAAAAGGGGCATCAACCCCCGCTTCAATAGCCGCATCTAAAATACTAATTCCTGAAGTTTTAAGATTAAAAACAGTTTCAATTCCATATTGCAATACTTTTATGTTTGCATTTACATTACCATTTATTTTTTTTTCATCAGAATCAATAGCGTCTACAATTGAAGAAAAGTATTCGATATGAATTTTTTCTTTTGCGATTTTGAGAGAGTCTAAAGTAAATTTTATATTTTCCATCATCGCACTTGGCCCACAAATAAAATATTCGTCAGCTGTTGTCCCCATAAAACTTTCGATTAAAGTGCGCGCCCTATCTTTTGTAATAATGCCTGTTTGAAGAGCAGAAATTTCAGATTGAGGCTGATCAAAAACATAAATAATTTTTAAGGCATTGAATTGTTTGGAGATGTTATCAAGCTCTGATTTAAAGATTGTGCTTTCTTCATTTTTATTGGCATAAAGTAGCGTGATATTACTTTGTTTTTCGACATATAAAATACTTTTAATAATACTCATCATAGGAGTAATACCGCTACCACCAGCAAATAAAACATAATGTTTTTTATTTACCCCAGATAAAATTGTGTGAAAGCTTCCCATTGGCGTCATAACGTCCATTTTATCCCCAACTTTTAACTCTCTATTAATAAAAGTAGAGGCTTTTCCTCCTTTTACCTCTTTAATAGCTACTCTTAATTCTTTATCGTAAGGACTAGAACACAAACTATAAGAGCGACGAATTTCTTCGCCATTTAATTTTAATTTTAGGGTAACATACTGCCCTTGTTTAAATTGGAACTCAGGCTGTTGTTGTGGAGGTACGTCAAACGCTACCGAAACAGAATCTGCAGTTTCGCGTTTAATATCTTTTATTTTTAAGGTATGAAAACGGGCCATAATTAGTATAAATAGAATGCAAAAATAATTCTTTAATGAGCTATAAAAAAATTTATTTATTTAAACAAATTCAAACGAATGCTTGTTTATGTTAAAAATACATTTTTTGAATAAACCACATAATTTCTATCTTTGTAGTAACTAAATCAATTTAGTATAAATGGAAACAATTAACCTTGAAGATTTGTTTGAAGCCAAATTGGCAAAAAATGAAATGATTGAGCCAAAAGATTGGATGCCCGAAAATTATCGCAAGCATCTAATTCGTCAAATATCACAGCATGCTCATAGTGAGATAGTGGGAATGCTACCTGAAGGCAATTGGATTACTAGGGCCCCAAGTTTAAGAGCAAAACTAATATTGTTGGCTAAAGTTCAAGACGAGGGTGGGCACGGCTTATATTTATATACCGCTGCCGAATCTTTAGGAATTACTCGCGAAGAAATGTTAGACGCATTATTAACTGGTAAAGCAAAATACTCATCTATTTTTAATTATCCTACATTAAGTTGGGCCGATGTTGGGGCCATAGGATGGTTAGTAGATGGAGCTGCCATTATGAATCAGGTTATGTTACAGAGATCATCTTATGGGCCTTATAGTCGAGCTATGGTTCGTATTTGTAAAGAAGAAAGTTTTCATCAACGCCAGGGCTATGAAATCATGACTCAACTATCATTTGGAACAAGCGAACAAAAAGAAATGGCGCAAGACGCTTTAAATCGCTGGTGGTATCCAACATTAATGATGTTTGGGCCTCCAGATGTTGAAAGTCCGAATAGCGAAAACGCAATTAAGTGGCGAATTAAACGCGAAACAAACGACCAACTTCGCCAACGCTTTATAAATCAAACCGCTGTTCAAGTTGAATTTTTAGGCCTAGTTGCTCCAGATAAAAACTTAAAATGGAATGAAAAAAAACAGGGTTACGATTATAGCGACCCTGATTGGAATGAATTTAAAAGTGTGATAAAGGGAAATGGTATTTGTAACAAAGACCGGTTATTATCTCGAAATAATTCTCACAGAAACGGCGAATGGGTTAGAGAGGCAGCAATTGCATATGGTAAAAAACAAGAACAAAAACAAGAACAAGAATCAAAAGCAGCATAAAGGGTTAACAGCATAAAGTAATTTTTTTAAATTAATATTAATGAATAAAGATAGTCAGGGAGAATTATGGGAAGTGTTTGTTCAAAAAAAATCAGGACAGCCTTTTGTTCATTGTGGAAATTTACATGCCTACGATAAAGAAATGGCTTTACAAAATGCCAGAGATTTATATACCCGAAGAGGCGAAGGCATGTCGTTGTGGATTGTTTTGAGCAGCTCTATAGTTGCGAGTAGCCCTGAAGATGCGGGGTCATTTTTTGATCCATCTAACGATAAAATATATCGACATCCCACATTTTATCAAATACCCGATGGGATTGGGCACATGTAAAAATATTTGATAAGGAATAGCTCTAACAAAAAATTAGTATTCAAATTATTTTATTAGATGATAGATTCATTATATAATTACACATTAAGACTAGGCGATACAAGTTTAATTTTAGCACAAAGATTAAGCGAATGGACAGGTCATGGCCCGTTTTTAGAAGAAGATTTAGCATTAACAAACATTGCGCTCGATATTTTTGGGAGAGCTAAGGGCCTATTAGAGTATGCTGCAAAAAAAGAAGGCAAAGGAAGGACTGAGGATGACTTGGCTTTTTTTAGAAGTGATAGAGAGTTTTATAATTTATTAATTACTGAGCAGCCAAATGGAGATTATGCAAAAACGATGATTCGCCAAAGTATTATTGACTGTTTTGATTTATTATTTTATACCGAACTAGCTAAGAGCAAAGATTTAACATTAGCTGGGATTGCATCAAAATCTGTTAAAGAAATTGCATATCACAAACGCCATAGTTTTAGTTGGGTGGTTCGTTTTGGAAATGGTACAGAAGAGAGTTTTTCGCGCTTACAAAAAGGGCTTAATGAAATTTGGGCTTACTCGGGTGAATTATTTGAAATGAATGAGGATGATCATAACTTAATAAAAGAAGGCATTGCTGTTGACTTAGACTCTTTGAAACAAAAATGGGAATCTGAAATTCAGGAGTTATTTAAAAAAGCTAATTTATCGATTCCGGAAACATTATTTATGCAACAAGGCAGTAGAAAAGCATTGCACAGCGAGCATTTAGGTTATATATTAGCCGAAATGCAATCAATTCCAAGAATGCACCCTAATGCTAAATGGTAATAAAATGATATGGCGAGTAAAAATACATGGAAAAAATTTATTCCTTATTTTATTGATATTTGGCAATATATTATAATTATAATTATTACGATTGTGTCGGCTATTTTTATTCTTTAAGAATTAAAAATAGCTTTTTTATTAAATAAACTTTCGTTAAAGATGCAAACTAAAGAAGAGGTTTTATCATTGCTTTCCGAAATTCCAGACCCCGAAATTCCAGTTATCTCTATAGTTGAATTAGGGGTAATTCGTGAAATTTTATTAGAGGGAACTCATATAGAAGTTTTTATTACGCCCACTTATAGCGGCTGTCCTGCAATGAAACAAATGGAAGATGATGTTAGAAAAAAATTAAGCGAAAATGGGTTTGATAAAATCAAAATTACAATTATTTTTTCCCCTGCATGGACTACAGATTGGTTAAGCGAAGAAGCAAGATTAAAACTTCAAAATTATGGTATTGCTCCGCCAGAAGAAACAACTTCTGATAAATCGTTTTTAACTAATTCAAAAAAAAACATTACTTGCCCAAGATGTAAAAACAAAAATACGGTAATGATTTCTCAATTTGGAAGCACGGCTTGTAAAGCACTTTATCAATGTAAAGAGTGTTTAGAGGCCTTTGATTATTTTAAATGTATTTAATCTATAGTTTATAATTTTTATTTTCTCCAATTCTCCAACCGATTAGTTTTTCGATAAAAAAAAGAATTTTATATTTTATATTTATTTTTGCTTTTCCTTTATTATAAATAAAATTCCATTGAGCATTTTTAATTCTTGTTTCAAAAATAGCAGGATGAGTGCCATTATATTTTTCTAGTATATCGCCGTTGTCATAATCAAAATTATTTTTATCAGGGATGTTATTTTTTATCCAATCATCGTTATGCCACATTTTATGAAAGCTTTTTTGTTTAGCTTGTTGAGCCTCTGGCGGCTTTACCCATCCATAATGGTATATAAACGCCCCTGTTTTTTTTACTCGTAATTTTTTATCATCTATCATTCTAAAACCTTGCGCATCTTTATAAGAACGAATTTTTTTATTATTTTTAATAATACGAATCTCGTTTTTATACCAACCGCTGCCAATTCCAATATAATTATAATGCCCGTAAAAATGTTTGTATTCAAATAATAACCCGTCTACTAAATTATCATCTTTATAAATCTCCATGACCTCTTGTATTTTATTAAGATCATTTTCGTGAACACATTCATCGCTTTGAATATAAAAACACCAATCAAAATCATTCGGAATAAGGTCAAACACTTTATTTGTTTCAATAGATAAAATTTTTCCTCCTTGCCTTAAATCATCGTCCCAAATGGTATCTATTATTTTTATTTTTTCAGAATTAATAGCTGAAATTAAATTACGCGTATTATCGTCGCTTTTGCCAACGCCTACATAAAATTTATCACACAATTTTAATATTGAGGTAATTGCTTCAACAACTGGATAATCGTATTTTATAGCGTTGCGAATAATAGTAAAGCCTGCAATTTTCATAATTATTTTTTAAAACGGATGGCTAATATAGACATCAAGAATAGTAAATTTTTTATGCTTTTTATAAAAATTTCTTTTAAATTTTATTTTAAAAATAGATTTTAAATTACGTAAGAACAAATGTTGCATAAAAAAAATTACTTACGATTTTTGTAATTCAATAACGGTAATCTCAGGCCAAATACCTAATCTGCCGGGATAGCCTAAAAAGCCTAAGCCTCTATTTACATATAAGTATTGATTGTTTTTTTTATATAATCCTGCCCAATTTTTATAAATATATTGAACGGGGCTCCATTTAAATCCTGGAATTTCTATACCAAATTGCATACCGTGAGTGTGCCCGCTTAAGGTTAAATCTATGTCATTGTATCTCAATTCTTTTAAAACTTGATAATCCCAATGAGATGGATCGTGAGATAATAAAATTTTAAATGGATAGGCTTCTGTTCCAGCATGAGCATTATCGAGCTTACCATATTTCGGAAATCTTAGATTACCACCCCAGTTTTCGATGCCTAATAAAGCAATTTTTTGCCCGTTTTTTTCAATTGGTACATTTTCATTCATCAATAAACGCCATCCACATTCAGCATGAGTATTTATTAACGTTTGTAATTTTTCTTTTTTTGCTTTAGCGCTTTCCCACGCTTTATAATCGCCATAATCATGATTTCCCAAACACGAGTATACGCCATAAGGCGCTTTTAACATTTTAAAAGCCTCTATATATGGAGCCGTTTCAGACGCTGCATTATTTACCAAATCGCCAGTAAATAAAATAATATCTGGTTTTTGTTCTAAGCTAAGTTTAAAGGCTTTTACTAAAGGGTTAGCATTCATAAAGCTTCCACAATGTATATCAGATAACTGAACAATTTTAAACCCAATAAATTCGCTTGGTAAATTTGGAAATGAAATTTTTACTTTATGAATTCTGTACTTATATGCGCCACGAAATATTCCATAAACAAAGCCAATAGCAGGAATTACTGTAAAAGCAATCGCCAGTTGACTAAAAAATTTTAAACGGCTAATCCCTTCATTATTTTCAATAGGAGACGCTGATACTCTCTTTTTAAACAAGGTTATAACCCATTTAAATAAACGAATTAAATCGTCAACAATTAAAAAAGTACAGCCAATTAATTTACACAACAAAATAATAAAGAAAACCGAACAAAGAAAACGAAAAAAGTTATTCCATTGGGGAGGAGGGTAAAACAAAGAAGTAAGACCAATGAAAAAACTTATTCCAATTAAAAAGTAGGCGACCAATAATAAAACGGATTTTGTATTTTGAGAAAAATCTTGAATAAAAGTTTTTACTGCTTGAAAAAAATAAAATTCAATAAAAGCAATAATTAGAAAGAGAATTAGAAACCGAAAAAACATAAAGAATAAATTTACAAAATTTTAAATAAATCGTATTTACAAATCAATGTTAATTAATTCCAAAATTAATAGTTTGTTAATTAAAGGTTTCGCTTACTTTTGAAGATGAAATTAAAATTACAGTTTATCTCATCATGACAAAAAAAATAAATATTGGAATTATTTTTGGAGGTCAAAGCAAAGAGCGTGAAATTTCTTTTGCTGGCGGAAGAACCGTGTATGATAATTTGAATAAATTTTTATTTCATGCAGTTCCAATATTTGTAGATAGTTTTGGTAATTTCATTGAACTTAATTGGGAGTTTATTTATAAAGGCACTATTCGTGATTTTTATCCTCCGGTAGAAGCTTTGCCAATTAACAACCCGTTTCAGTTGTATGCAGAAAATTTAGGAGGGTTAAATACAACAGAACAGAATCATCTTATTTCAAAAATTGGAAGTAAAATTAGCGTTACTGATTTAAAACAAAAAATAGATTTTGCTTTTTTATGTCTACATGGACCTTATGGAGAAGATGGTCGAATACAAGGGTTATTTGAATTTAATCAAATACCTTATAGCGGTTCAGGTATTTTAGCATCGGCAATTGGAATTGATAAAGGCATACAAAAAGAAATGATGGTAGCATGTGGATTTAATAGTCCAAATTATATTATCATTAAAAGAAAAGATTGGATTGAAGGATTAGAGGCAAAGCCCTTCGAATTAGTAAAAGAAAAGATTGGATTTCCATGTGTAGTAAAGCCAGCTCACCAGGGCTCAAGTATTGGAGTGAGCATATTAAATACTGAAAACGAATTTGAGTTTATGATCGCAGTTGAAAAAGCATTGTTTACACGCTGGATTGATGCAACTCAATGGCTAGAGTTTTCTGATGAAGAAAAAATTAATTATGTTAAAATACTTGCTGATATTAGAGAGGGAATAGGAATGCCTTTGGTGGTTAGCTATCCTCAAGATTTAAAATCGCCAATTATTTATGATCCAAATGTGTTATTAGAATTTTTAAATACGCATTTAAAAGAAGATGGTTTTGTAGTAGAAAGTTTAGATGGAGAAAGTGATGTTTTAGTTGAAGGATTTATTGAAGGAAAAGAATTTAGTTGTATTGTATTAGAAGACGAAAAAGAAATTGCCATTGCTTTACCGCCAACCGAAATAATAAAGGGAAAAGAATTATTTGATTACCGAAGTAAATATTTGCCAGGACTATCGCGTAAGATTACACCAATTGATTTGCCAGACACCCAAATCGAAGCAATTCGTAAAGAATGCGAAAGATTATTTTATGAGTTACATTTTGATGTTTATGCCCGCATAGATGGGTTTTTAAGTAAAGATGGAAGAATATTTTTAAACGACCCAAATACAACGAGTGGAATGATGCCTTCATCTTTCTTTTTTCATCAAGCCGCAGAAATAGGATTAAGCCCTTCTCAATTTTTGACTTTTATTATTCGCACATCGCTTTCGAAAAGATTAGTTCAGTCTAAAGGGAGTATAAAATATAAAGTATTGTTACATCAATTAGACGAACAAATTATTAAAGACAAGCAGGTAAGTGGTAATAAAAAAAGAGTAGCGGTAATTTTAGGAGGGTATTCTTCCGAAAGACATATTTCTGTTGAAAGCGGAAGAAATGTTTTTGAAAAATTAGCTTCATCAGAAAAATACACTCCATTTCCTGTTTTTTTAATCGGAAACAAAGATGAGCATAAATTATATCAAATACCGATTAATTTATTATTAAAAGATAATGCAGATGATATAAAACAAAAAGTAGAAAATTTTAAAATTCATGAGGTGATTAAAAACATTATGCAAAAATGTTCGGCGATTACTTTTAAATATGCATTTAATAATCTTAATAATTTTCCTGAAATTTTATCTTACGATTTACTTAAACAAAAATCAGATCTCGTTTTTATTGCATTACATGGAAGGCCGGGCGAAGACGGTGCCATTCAAAAAAAGTTAGAAGAGATAGGGTTACCATATAATGGATCTGATAAAGAAAGCTCTTCTATTACCATAGATAAATATAGCACTAACGAAATATTAAAATCGAATGGTTTTTTAATTGCAAACCATCTTTTAATTTCAAAGCAAGATTGGTTATTTGATAAACAAAGATTTTTACAACTATTACAAAATCAAATTAAGTATCCTTTTATTGCTAAGCCTGTTGATGATGGGTGTAGCAGTGCAGTTAAGAAAATAAATAATATTAAAGAGTTTGAGGCATTTTGTATATTATTATTTAGAGATGCTGAAGAATTAGATTTATCTGCAGCGAATATTTTGCATATAAAATTAAATGAAGAGTTTCCTCAAAAGCAAGTTGTTTTAGTAGAAGAATTAATTACCAAAAAAGATGCAACTCATTTTTTAGAAATTACAGGTGGGATGATTACTATCTTTAATCAAAAAACAGAAATTGTTTATGAAGTTTTTGAAGCATCTGAAGCTTTGGCCGACGGCGAAATTTTAACATTAGAAGAAAAATTTTTAGCTGGGCAAGGACAAAATATTACTCCAGCGCGATATTCTAAAAGGATTGATGACCGTCAAAAAATAAGCGAACAAGTAAAACAAACATTAGGTGCCGCAGCAAAGGTATTGGGGATAAACGGATATTGTAGAATAGATGCGTTTGTTAGAGTTTATTCCGACAACAAATCTGAAGTTATTTTTATTGAAGTAAATTCTTTACCAGGAATGACTCCGGCTACGTGTATTTTTCATCAAGCGGCAATTAATAATTATAAGCCCTATGAGTTTATTGACAAAATATTAGATTTTGGAGAGAGGCGAATGAGGTTAAAATAATTAATTCATTTTTTTAAGCTGTTCCAGTCTTTCTAACTCCTGTAGTTTTTTTAACGCCCACACTTGTTTTGGTTTTTGAAGAAGTTTTAGTGACCGTTTTTTTTATTTTAGATTTTTCATCTGTTTTTAAAGTGACACTTTTCTCATCTCTTGTTTTATTTTCTTCCTTTTCTTTAAGGCTTCCAGTTAATTGAAGTGTGTTGTACCAAGTAATTAACTTTCGCATATTACTAACATATACTCGCTCTTTGTCATATTCAGGTAAAACTGTTTCAAAATAGGCGGACAGTTCTTTATCGTCAACTTTGTTGTCAATTGCAGGGCCTCCTTTTTCTTTTTCAAAAATAGAAGTCATAATTTCTTCTAAAGGCTTATCCTCTCCCGTTGTATACATCGTAATATCTGATAATGTAGATACTTTTGAAGAAGCATACACATTTATCCGCTTTTTATCAGACAAGCTTTCAACGATAATGCCGTTTTTACTTTGTGCTACAATTTTAAATAAGCCAGGTTGCCCAGAAATAGAAATAATACTAGTTAAGTCAATCATAAAGTTTTGTTTATGTTCATAGATTAACAAAGATAAGTTTTTAATGAGAAATAAAAATTTTTTTTAGGCTTTGATTTATAAATCAATTAATTAGCATTATTTGATTTTAAACTTTCATTTATAAATAATTTTTTTACTTATGTAGCCGTTGTTGTTTTTAAATGCTTTAATAAGTAATTTAGCCATTATTAATTAATATAAATAAAAATAAGCCAATGAAATATCAGGCAATTGACAGCGCTTTATTTATTGAAAACAGAAAAAAGTTCAAAAATAATTTAAAGCCAAATTCTTTAGGCATTTTTGTGAGTAACGACGTTATGCCTACTAATGCTGATGGTAGTATGGGGTTTAAACAAAATAGCGATTTATTTTATTTAAGCGGTATTGATCAAGAAGAAACAATTTTGGTTATTTTTCCGGATGTTAAAGACGGGAAGCATAAAGAAATTTTATTTATTAAAGAAACAAGCGAATTAATTGCTATTTGGGAAGGCGCGAAGTTAAATAAACCCCAAGCAAATTTAGTTAGTGGCATTGAGCATATTTATTGGATTCAAGATTTCGAAAAAATCATGAAGCCATTTATTCTGCAGGTTAATAATATATATTTAAATACAAACGAACATGCCCGTAATTCTAGTTTAGTAGAATCTGCTCAAGATCGGTTTAATAAAAAAATTCGTAGAGATTATCCTTTACATAATTATGAAAGAAGCGCGCCCATTATGCATAGTATTCGGTCCGTTAAGGGTACTCAGGAAATTGAATTAATTCAACACGCGTGTGATATCACCGAAAAAGGGTTTAGAAGAGTACTATCTTTTCTTAAACCAGGTGTTTGGGAATATGAAATTGAAGCAGAGCTGATACATGAATTTATTTCTAATCGTTCGCAAGGATGGGCTTATGGCCCCATAATTGCTAGCGGAGCTAGCGCATGTGTTTTACATTATACAGAAAATAACAAACAATGCAAAGATGGCGATGTTATATTATTAGATGTGGCGGCAGAGTATTCAAATTACGCTAGTGATTTAACGCGATGCATACCTGTAAACGGAAAATTTAGCAAGAGGCAAAAAGAAGTTTATAATGCGGTTTTACGAGTGCATCGCGCTGCAGCAAAACAATTATTACCCGGACAAACATTTGAAAAGTATAATAAGTTTATTGGCGAAATAATGACAGAAGAATTGCTAAAGTTGGGCTTGCTAAAAACTTCAGATGTAAAAAACCAAAATCTTAATTTGCCTGCTTATAAAAAATATTTTATGCACGGTACTTCTCATTTTTTAGGACTAGATGTGCATGATGTTGGATTATTTTCGGAACCCATGAGAGCAGGGATGGTTTTTACTGTTGAGCCAGGAATTTATATTCCAGAAGAAGGGTTAGGAATTCGACTAGAAAATAATTTAATGATTACCACTACTGGTCAAATGGATTTAATGAAAAATATTCCAATTGAAACAGATGAGATAGAAGAATTAATGGGAAAATAATTTATTTTAACAGTTTGATTTTTATAAATTATCAATAAAGTAATTACAAATTTTTTCCATTAAATGCGAGCGGTCTTTACCAAGCACATTATGTTGGTGGCCTGGATAAACATAATAATCTAATTGTTTACCATTGTCTACCGATTTTTTTTGATACATCACACTATTTTGCCAAACCACCACGTCATCTTGTGCGCCATGAATCATTAAAAGTTTACCTTGTAATTTATCTGTATAATTTAATAAATTATTTTTATCGTATCCTTCTTTGTTTTCTTGAGGGGTATCCATATATCTTTCTCCGTACATAATTTCATAATATCTCCAATCAATAACTGGCCCACCAGCGACACCCACTTTAAAAACTCCCGGATAACGAGTCATTAGAGAAGTAGTCATAAAGCCACCATAACTCCAGCCATGAACTCCTATGCGGGTTGCATCTACAAAAGGCAAAGATTTTAAATAATCAACACCCGCTAACTGATCTTCCATTTCTTTTGTGCCAAGTTGGCGATGAATAACTTGTTCAAATGCTTTACCTCGATAGGAAGTTCCTCGACCATCAATTGTAAAAATAATAAATCCTTTTTGAGCCATGTATTGATACCAAAGTTCTCCACCAGCCATCCAGGTATTTGTAACCATTTGAGAGTGGGGCCCATTGTATAAATAAACAATAACAGGATATTTTTTAGTACTATCAAAATCAATAGGGTTAAATAATCTACAATATAAGTTGAGCCCTTCTTTATTTTTAATTTGAAATAATTGCCATGAGCCAGTTTTATAATCTTTAATTGGATTATCGGCTTTAAAAATTGTAATATTATTTTTTGTGGATGTATTTATTAAACGGTACTCTCTAGGAATATTACTAGAACTGAAGTTATCAATAAAAAAACTACCATCACTATTTTTTACGGCAGTATGAAAACCGTCGTTTTTAGTAAGTCGTGAAATATTTGCTGTTTTTAAATTAACTAAATATAAATCTTGGTTAACAGGGCCCTGTATATTGGCATGAAAATATAAGTTATCTCCTTTTTCATCAAATCCATTTTCAGCTTTAACTTCCCAATTGCCAGATGTTAATTGTTTAATCAATTTCCCATCTATTGAGTATAAGTAAAAATGATTAAAGCCGTCTTTGCGGCTTTGCCAAATAAATTGCAAAGGATTATTTTTTACAAACAACATAGGATTTGAAGGTTCGGTATATTTTTCATCTTTTTCTTCAAATAAAGTTTTAATAAAATTGCCCGTATTAGCATCATATTCATTTAATTTATAATGATTTTGTTCACGATTAAGAATGGCGATGTAAATCTTTTTATCATCAGGGCTCCATGAAATATTTGTGAGGTATTGATCTTTTGGGCCTTCTGTTTTAATTTGAATAGTTTGGCTAGTTTTTAAATGATAAACATGAAGAGTTACATAATGACTTTTTCCTCCAGCCATAGGATATTTAATATTTTCATTTTTTGCTGGATAAACAGACCAGTCAATAATTGGATAATCTGTTACATCGCTTTGATCCATTCTATAGTATGCAAGCGAGTTTCCGTTTGGACTCCAATAGGTGCCTTTATGAATTCCAAATTCGTCGCGATGTACGCTTTTTCCATTTACAATATTAAATGAGCCATCTTTCGTAATTTGGGTTAGTTTATTATCCGAATATATATAAACGTTGTTATTATCTGTATAGGCATAAATTTCGCCTTGTTTATATTCATCCAAATTTTCTAAGGAGGCGTCGCTTATTTTTCTTGAAGAAAGTTTAACTGATTTTGAAATAAATGAATAAATCATCTCTACTTTTTTATTCAAAAAGTAAACTTCATTTTCGTTTTTAAAAAGAACACCTTCGAGCTCAGAAACGCTATCCATTTTTAATTTGATAAGAGCGTCATTTAGTTCGTTTTTTGAAAGATGATTAATTTCTTTCCCATTTTTGGCATTTAAAATAAAAAGGTGATTTTTATCAAGGTAAGATAATTGGCTTGACATAGGAATAAAGCTTAAATTTTGCAGTCTTTTTGGAGCCAAACTTGTTCTTCCTTTAGAAACTGCATCTTGAATACTTAATAATTTTGTTTGCGAAACACTAACAAAGGAAATTAGGGACAAAAAAAATAATAATGAGAAAAAAATGTTTTTCATAATTTAATAGTAAGCTACTAATGTATTAAAAAACACTTATTAATCTGCAAAAAGAGTTGAATTAATTTTCTTGAAATTCTGAGATATTAATTATTTCATCTAAAACTAAAAACAAATCTTTTGGTTTATTTAATGTAACTAATTTTATTCTAATGTCTTTAAAATTAGGAATGCCTTTAAAATAATTAGCGTAATGATTTCTCATTTCAACTACACCTAGCTTTTCCCCCTTCCATTCAATCGATTTTTGTAAATGATTTTTACAAACCTCAACTCGGGTTATAATACTCGGTTTTTGAAGAATTTGGCCGGTTTTTAAATAATGTTTAATTTCATCAAATATCCATGGGTAACCTATGGCTGCTCTTCCAATCATAATTCCGTCAACGCCATAAGTGTTTTTATAACTTAATGCTTTTTCTGCACTATTAATATCTCCATTACCAAAAATAGGTATTTTAATACGAGGATTATTTTTTACTTCAGCAATATATTTCCAGTTTGCCTCTCCTTTATACATTTGAGATCGAGTTCGCCCATGAATAGTTAATGCCTGAATACCCAAATCTTGAAGTCTTTCGGACACTTCCATAATATTAATACAAGATTCATCCCACCCTAATCGAGTTTTTACTGTAACAGGTAAGTCCGTACTTTTAATAACGGCTTTAGTTAAACGTACCATTAAATCTATGTCTTTTAAAACACCTGCTCCAGCCCCTTTACAAACTACTTTTTTTACGGGACAACCAAAATTTATATCTAATAAATCTGGATTAGTCGCTTCTACTATTTTAGCAGATAAAGCCATAGCCTCCTCATCTCCTCCAAAAATTTGAATACCAATTGGGCGTTCATAATCAAAAATATCAAGTTTTTTTTTACTCTTGATGGCATCTCTTATTAAGCCCTCGGAACTAATAAATTCTGTATACATTAAGTCAGCGCCATATTGTTTACAGCCAAATCTAAAAGGCGGATCGCTTACATCTTCCATAGGAGCCAATAACAGAGGGAAGTCAGGGAGACTAATATTTTTACCGATATTTATCACTTCACGAAGTTAACAAAAGTAAGTAAGGTTATTGCGCAACATTGTTGAAGTGATATTTTTTTGAAAATTCAGTTAATAAATTATTAGCCTTGTTTTACTTGCGCTACCAAGAATACCCAAACCATTAATTATATTACTATAAACAAGAACAGGTTCAGCAAAAAAACTTGGTCCAACTTCTGTTTGTTTTGCTAATGTAATTTTATAGTTATAATATTCTTCACTTAAATTACTTATTTCAAGATAAACACGAATACTTTTAATTTTTAATTTTTCTAGAGAATAGTAACTAAATTTAACATCAAAATCTAAAGATATTTGATTGTTATTTATTTTATTTAAGTCATTTATTTCAAAAGAAAGATTATCAAAGCTATCTTCAATAGCATTATTTTTAATAGTCACATAGTCAATATTTTCTATTATATTTCCTTCGCTATCAATTAATATGACAATAGGCCTTAAGCTGTAAAAATTTTTTGTATTTAAATTGTCTAAAATTTTAATTTTAAATTTACTTGTTCCATTAATATAAGAAGAATCAAAGGAATCGATTTTGTAATTATAATTAATAGTATCATAGCGTTCGGGAGCGCTATAATTTACTGCCCCCGGAATATAAGTAGTTGCAGTAGCGGTTGAATAACCACTGGCGCTTACAACTAAGCGATATTTATTATTAGCTTTTGCAGTGAAAAAACCAGTAAAATCACCATTCTGAATGTTTGTTAAATTCCCTAGATATGCATCATTTTCAAAAACTTGACAAATAGCGTTATTTAAATCTTTAAATGGCTTGTTACTGAGGATGCCTCTGCTAGCAGTAATGTTAGCAGTTATTAAATCTTCTGAAAAAAGAAGGCTATTTAAAACAATTCGAGAATCTTGCTCTGGCAAATCTTTTGCTTCAATAATTTTTTCACAGGATAAAAAAATGAATACTGTAAACAAACAAATTAATAATTTTATCTTTTTCATATTTTTATTGCTGTTGTTTTTCAAATGCTTCTAGTTCTTCATCATCTTTAAAAATCTCTTTAAAATTTTTAAAATCAAATTTAAAGCTATAACTAATACTAGGAATAAACCGAAACAAGCTTACTTGTTTTAATTGCTGTACTCCATAACTATTTCTAGAAAAGTAAAGAAAATATGGATTTTGTCGACTGTATAAATTATAAACTCCAGCGCTCCAAGTTACGCGACCCCATTTCTTTTTTTTATGTTTATTTATATTTATATCCATTCGGTGATAAGGCGCCATTCGATAATTATTTTTACTGCCGTAATACTGAACCTCTTGTGAAAAATTAAATTCTGAAATATTTGCCGCCAAGTAACTTTGTAATGGTAAACTTATAGCATTTCCTGTTCCGTATACCCAAGTGGATGAAATATCAAGCTTATTACTTAATTTATAAATTGCTACTACAGAAATATCATGTCGTCTATCGTATTTATATGGATAAATTAAACCTTGATTAATTTCTGTAAATTGTCTGTTAGTCCATGATAATGTGTAGCCAATCCAACCATTTAATTTTCCTTTTTTCTTTTGAATTAAAAATTCCGATCCATAGCTCCATCCCATTCCTTGTGCAACTTTTTTCTCCCAGTCACTATTACCCCCAATAAAATTAGCCCCATCTAAGTAATCAATTATATTTTTCATTTCTTTATAATATCCTTCAGCGCTGAATTCAAATGCGTTATTTTTAAGGCTTTTTGCTAAACCAAATGCGCCTTGAAAAGATTGTTGAGGTTTAATTAATTTTGTTGCGGGCACCCATAAATCTGTTGGAAGGCCAACATTCGAATTTGATAAAAGATGAATAAATTGCATCATGCTTGCGTAAGAGGCCTTTATACTCCAATTATTTGGCAATAAGTATCTTCCGGTAAAGCGCGGCTGAACCGATTTATAAATATTATTTTGAACTAAAAAACCTGCAGCATGAATACCAAAATTTATTTTTAATTTTGAATTTATTTTCCAATCATCTTCGACGTAAAAATTTAATTCGGTGGCAAAAATATCAGGATTTCCACTTATTGTATCAATATCTCTAACAAAACCAGTTGTTTTATATTGTTCGGCTCCAGTTTTAAAAACATGATAAATATAATTTGATCCAAATTTAACAAAGTGATTAGGGGTTGGCATATAGTCAAAATTTATTTTTACTGCCCAATCATTTATACCTGAAAAATAATTTGCCGTTTGCTTTGTGTCATTTTTAAGGTCTTTAAATTCTTGCCCAATTCCAAATAAGTATTGTGTGTATGTTACGCCTGTATTGCAAAATAATCGATTATTAAATACATGATTCCATCTGGCAGAACCAATAGCATTTCCCCATTTTAAATAGCCATCATAAGTTGTTTCGCCAAATGTCGACCCTGTAGAAAAAGAAAAATTATCTAATCCTTTGTAAAAACTTAAAAAAAGCTTGTCTTTATCTGAAAATTTATGATTTACTTTTAAGTTTAAATCATAAAAGTAATATCCTCCCTCGCCTCCTCCTAAAGTTATGGCCCGTACAATTGGACGGGTTAGTTTATCAATATAAGTGCGACGAGCGGTGAAAAGAAAAGATGTTTTATCTTTCAAAATAGGGCCTTCAATAAGTATTTTGCTTGTAATTAATCCAATAGACCCTTCTACATTATACTTGCGCATATTTCCATCTTTCATATTAATATCAATAACAGAAGATAATCTCCCCCCATATCTAGCAGGAAACCCACCTTTAGTTAACTCTACATTTTTTATAGCATCTGCATTAAAAGTTGAAAAGAATCCAAATAAGTGAGAAGCATTATAAATAGGGGCCCCATCTAATAAAATTAAATTTTGATCTGGACCGCCACCTCTAACATATAATCCGCTAGATCCTTCTCCGCCACTCTTAACACCTGGCAATAATTGTAACACCTTTAATACATCAACTTCTCCGAGCAAGGCAGGCACTTTTTTTATCTGTTCAATAGGGATATTAATTACACTCATTTTTGATTGATCTTCAATTCGTTGACTTTCGTCGGCTAAAACTTCTACGGTTTGCAATTGATTAATAAGGTTTAAATCAATATTAAGAGAAATATCTTGATTTAGTTTAAATGATACATATTGAGGAGTAAACCCAATATAAGAAATTAAAATATTTACACTATCGCTTGGTAAAGTTAGACTAAAGAATCCATAGTTATTTGTTGTAGTTCCTAATTTAGTTTTCCCATCATAAATAATAGCACCAATAATTTTTTCTTGAGTTTTACTATCGCTTACATAACCAGAAATAGTATATTTTTGGGCTCTAAAAAAAAACGAGCTAATTATTAGTATAATTAAAGCAATTTGCTTTTTCATATAAACATTTTGGTTTTTATATTTAGAACTAAAGTAATAAAAAATACATCTTTATAATAAATTAAAAAGTAATACAACTTAATTTTCTTTTATCCATTTTGATAAGTCTAAAATAACTTTTTCGTCAACGCTTCCTTGTTTTTCATATTCGGAAGGAACTGATTTTTCTATACCATTAAAAAATAAATGATTTAAGTTATCATAAAATATAAATTTATTTTTTGTTTGATTAGATAGAGCCGCTTTCCATAATTCAAAATCAATTTTTGTTACTTGATAATCTCTTCCTCCTTGCAAAACTAAAATAGGCTGTTTTAATTGACTTGTAATTTTAGTATTAATTAGTTGAGATAAACTTTCCCAATACTCGAATGGTAAATTTAATGGCAATTCATTAGGCTTCAATTTTTTTAGAGCCTTTAAATTTTTCACTAAACTTAATTCTTTTGTTAGCGATTCTATATTCTTTTTTTCTTCTGCACTAATACTATCTATACTAAAAATATATCGGGTTTGCTCTAATAAAACATCTTCAAAATTTCGGGCGGGCCCAGCAAATAGAATTACACCTCGAACATCTTTGCTTTTTGAAGCAACTTTAGAAGCGCATACAGCGCCCAAGCTATGGCCTAATAAATAAATGTGTGATTTTTTAGTTGTCGGATGTTTGCGAATTAATTTAATTGCATTTAAAGCATCAAAAATATATTCTTCATATAAATCGTAATGCCCCTTTTTATTGTAAAATTTATTGCCATAAACTTTAGTTCGTTTATCGTATCTTAAACTCGCAATTCCATTAGAGGCTAAGCCTATTGCAAGATCTTTAAAGGGTTTGTTTGGCCCTATACTTTCGTCTTTATCATTAGGGCCTGAACCTGAAATTAAAATAACTATTGGTGGATTAGTAGTATTATTTGGAATGGATAAAATGCCAGGTAATTCAAAGGTGTTAGTCTTAACGCTAACTTTATTTTCATAAAAAGAACCGAATTTATTATAAGGAGGGGCAGAGTAGCTTTTATCATTTTTAGGTGGCTTAAAATAAATGCCATCAATTTTATTAATCGCATTAAAATGTAAACTTAAATTTAATTTATTTTTTTCGAATTTACATAAAGCAATAATAACCGAATCTTTGCCTTCAACATTTTCGCTTCGCAGATCAGAATAGCCAATATATTGGCCCATAAACTTTGCAAAGCCTCCCCACATTTGTTCAAGCATTTCGGCGCTTAATTTAGAAGTAATTATGGTATCAAAAAAAGAATAAGCACTATCAAATTTTTGATTTTCTAGTTTATTAATAAATACTTTTGCCGCAGTTAGATTTTTAACTTGAGAAGAAAAATTAGTACTTATTAAAATAAATGCGATGAAGAACTTAAACATAGGAGGCTAATTAAAATGTTTTTCTGTTAAAGCTCAGAAATTTTAGCATCCAATTGGGCAAGGCTTTTTCGGGAGCTCTTTTCCGCAGATCCAAATACCAGCCAAATTTTTTTAAAATTGGAATTTTTTTTGTTTCAACAAATTCGATTAACGTTTTGTCGGGGTCTTCGATATAGGTAAAATGTCCAGCCGCCTCTCCCATCTCAAAACCAGAGCCCCCATCTATAGTAAATGGATGTCCTGCCGACTCACATTTTACTTTTAATGCAGCCATATTTTTAATATCAAAACATAAATGTATAAAACCCAAATCGCCCCAAAGTCTATTTTCGAAAATAGCTCGTGGATGATAATTTTGAGCTTCAATTAGTTCAATATAACTAGTGCCAAAAAGTTTAGAAAAAGGTCCAACCCGAGATTTACTATGAGTTAAAATTGCTCTTTTGGTTTTAACTGATCCGCCTGGCAACACGGCTAGGTCTTCGAAAGAGTTTTCTCCTTTAAATAAAACAGAGTCATAACCCAAAATTTCAGAATAAAATTGGATCGACTTTTCAAGGTTGCTCACACCAATTATCATTCCTATAGGGCCTCCAGTGCTTTTTAATCCTTTGCCAAACCAAATAGTATCTTCAATAATTTCAAAAAAATTACCAAAGACATCTTGTATAAAAAAATGGTCTTTACCTTCTGGATTTTTTGTGATCGGACCTAATACGCGCACTTTTTTAGAATTAAAAAAATCAAAACTATCTTTAACATTTTCAGATTTTATTTTAGCACAAAATAAACCTAAATCTCCTAATTGAGGCATAAAAGCTGGAGCTTGAGGAATTCGGCTGGTGTATTGCCAAATTTCGAAACCTCCGCCACCTTTTAAATTAATAGCCAAAATAGCATGCCTTTGATGAGGCTTTCCGCCTGTATAAGGAAGCATTAAATTTGCTTCAGCCGCCTCTTCAAAAATAGGTACATCCATTCCAAAATTTTGGTTGTACCATTTAAATCCTTCAGTTACATTAGAAACTCCAATGCCAATTTGTTGAATGCCAGAAATAATATAATTGTTCATCTTCTTGTAATAAAACTTTTGGTAAATTTACACTGTAAAAATACTAAAATTATGTACGGTCATTTAAAACTTCAATTACAAACTACTTTAAGCGACATTGAAAAAAACGGATTGTTTAAGCGCGAACGAATTATTACTTCGCCAATGGACGCAGTTGTAAAAGTAAACGGAAATGATGTTTTAGTTTTTTGTGGGAATAATTACTTAGGCCTTTCTAGTCATCCAAAAGTGATTGAGGGAGCAAAAAATGCATTAAATACCCATGGATTTGGTATGAGCAGCGTTCGCTTTATTTGTGGAACCCAAGATATTCATAAACAACTTGAAGAAAAAATAGCGCAATTTTTAGGGACAGAAGATACAATTTTATATGCAGCCGCTTTTGATGCAAATGGCGGGGTATTTGAGCCTTTATTTGATGAAAATGATGCAATTATTAGCGACGAATTAAATCATGCGAGCATTATCGATGGCGTACGCTTATGTAAAGCCAAACGATATAGATATAAAAATTGCGACATAGCTGATTTGGAAGAACAATTAAAAGCTTCGCAAGCTCAACGACATCGAATTATTGTAACTGACGGTGTTTTTAGTATGGATGGCTTTGTTGCGCCTTTAGATAAAATATGCGACTTAGCAGATAAATATAATGCTTTAGTGATGGTAGACGAATGCCATGCAAGTGGCTTTCTCGGAAAAACCGGAAGAGGAACAATTGAGGCGAAAAATGTAATTGGTAGAGTAGATATAATAACTGGCACTCTCGGAAAGGCATTGGGTGGAGCTATGGGTGGATTTACAAGTGGCCGTAAAGAAATTATAGAATTACTACGTCAGCGTTCTAGGCCTTATTTATTTAGTAATTCGTTGGCGCCAAATATTGTTGGAGCAAGTATTGCAGTATTTGATTTATTAACTGAAACTACAAGTTTGCGAGATAAATTAGAGTGGAATATAAATTATTTTAAAAAAGGGATTAAAGAAACTGGGCTTGAAATAAAAGATGGAGACAGCGCTATTGTTCCTGTAATGTTATATGACGCTAAAATAGCTCAATCTTTTGCCGAAAAATTGTTGCAAGAAGGTATTTATGTTATTGGATTTTTTTACCCAGTAGTTCCAAAAGATAAAGCGCGCATCAGGGTTCAATTAAGTGCTGCCCACGAAAAAGAACATTTAGATAAAGCCATTGCGGCCTTTGAGAAAGTGGGCAGAGATTTGGGGGTTATTAAATAGGGGCTTGGTTTTTTAACATTATTTTGAGGTCGGAAGCTCTATTATTATTGTAATTTTTCAAAATACTATAATTCATAGCAAGAGGCTGCTATCTTTCCTTATACTTTTGTGTAAACATTAAGTAAATCGTTTATTTAAATCGAAATAATATATTTAATAAGCGAATTTTATATTGTAATCAATTAAAATATATATCATGGCAAAGAAAAATGCAGAAGAGTTAATGGAGCTAGTTGAAAAAAAGACAATGAACTCAGAAAAACTTAAGGCGCTCCAATTAACCTTGGATAAATTAGAAAAAACATACGGTAAAGGAACTGTAATGAAACTTGGCGATAGTAAAATTGAAGCTATGGAAGTTATTTCTACCGGATCATTGGGATTAGACATTGCTTTAGGCGTTGGAGGATTACCAAAGGGGCGTGTAGTAGAAATTTATGGACCAGAGTCTTCAGGTAAAACCACTTTGGCCATTCATGCTATTGCCAATGTTCAAAAAACCGGAGGTATTGCTGCTTTTATTGATGCAGAACACGCATTTGATAGATTTTATGCTGAAAAATTAGGAGTGGATACAGGAAATTTATTAATATCTCAGCCAGATAATGGCGAGCAGGCATTGGAAATTGCTGATAATTTAATTCGAAGCGGTGCTGTAGATTTAGTAGTTATTGACTCTGTTGCTGCCCTCACGCCAAAAGCCGAAATTGAAGGTGAAATGGGTGATAGCCGCATGGGGTTACAGGCTAGATTAATGAGTCAGGCCTTGAGAAAACTAACTGGTTCTATTAATAGAACAGGTTGTTGTTGCATTTTTATTAATCAGTTGCGCGAAAAAATTGGTATTATGTTTGGAAATCCAGAGACCACAACTGGTGGTAATGCTTTAAAATTTTATGCATCTATAAGATTGGATATTAGAAGAATAAGCCAAATAAAAGAAGGGGATATTGTTTCTGGAAATAGAGCAAGAGTAAAAGTGGTTAAAAATAAATTAGCACCACCTTTTCGAATGGCCGAATTTGATATCGTTTTCGGAGAAGGAATAAGTAGAGTTGGAGAGATTATTGATATTGGCGTAGAAAAAGGGATTATAAAAAAAGCGGGCTCTTGGTTTAGTTATGATGAAACAAAATTAGGGCAAGGAAGGGATGCCGTAAAATCTTTATTTAATGAAAATCCTGATTTAGCTGAAGAAATAGAATTTAAAATTAAAGAAGCTTTGGCTACTGAAATTGCCCCAGTTGAATAAAAAAACTTGTTTGAGAAATTTGTTAAAAAAAAGCCATTCTGAAAAGAATGGCTTTTATAGTTTTATAATATAAAAACTTTTTGAAACTTTTTAGAAGTATAAAAAATTAGTCTTCGCTTCTACTTAATGCATAAATTACAAGTCCAAAACCAATTTTGTTTACAGCATCGCCGATATTGTAAACAATGTCCATACTTGCCCTATCTTTCATGAAAGAATACCACTGACCATCAGCAGTTCCAATCATATATCCAATTGGATAAATAGCCCATCCAATAACTACAAATTTTAGTAATGAATTTACAGCTTTTTGTACAGAAGGGGAACTTGATTTAGATAGTTTTGCAACATCACCCATCCAAACTTCATATACAATATAGAAATAAGCTAAACCTGAAATTAAACCCCACATTGCTGCATTGCCTTTGTAAACAGCTTCTCCAAAATAACCTGTTACTAACATAATTACTGAAGCGAAAATTAACTTCCATAACAAACCTATTTTAGCACCAGCTTTTTTGGTGATTAAATAAAACTCAACACACATTAACGGAACAGTAAGAATCCAATCAACATAACGGAAAAAAATTGGAGATTTTCCAGTGCTAAGATTATAATCTCTCATGTAGTAATAGTGAACTGCTGCGATGAAAGTTATTAAACCAGAAACGAGAATAGATGTTCTCCATTCAGTTTTTGTGTTTCCAAGTTCAAAAAAGAAGAAAACTGATGCGGCCATCATGGCCATGGTTCCGATAAAAAACGTAAAAGCTACGTAATTGTCTGTTGCAATTTCTAAAGAATGTTCCATTTTAATTAATAAAGTTAATATTATCTTACTCTTAGGATTTTCAGTTACTCCCTGTTTTTATTAGTTTAGCAGCTCTAGCAATCGCAATATTAAACAAATAAATTTAAAAAACGTTTATTTATGTTAATTTATATTTAACAATTATCAAGAATGAATTTTAAATTTCAAAAAATATTCGGTAGAATCTAGTTTTTATCGGTAGAAATTCTATTTTACAGATTTTAATGAGATTTATTAGTTCAAAAGTACATTAATAATGAAATTATTTTATTGCCCCCAAAAAAATATATGCATTTAAGCACAAATAAAATAAGGCAGGGAATGATATCCAGAAGCTATCTTTTGATTTTATTCTTATAACTAAGCCTGATAACATAAGTAGGGCAAGGCCTACAGACGATATTATTAAAATTAGATTAAATTTTAGTCCGATTAATAGACCCATGGCCCCGAAAAGTTCTAATATTATGATTAAAAGTCCGAGTTTATCTATATTAAATCTTTTGAATTCGTTTTTCATATGGGGGTATAAAAAATACGAAGCAACATAAGCAAAGAAAGAAATGCTTGACAATAGAATACAAATTTTTTCTATATTCATAGAGGGGGTTTTGATGTAATTGCTAAAAAAGCACATAAAATCAAAAGAATAAGAGAAGGCAAATGTTTTATAAAAAAATTTTTTATTTTAAAATGAAAATATTGAGCTGCTATCATGAAAAAGCCCATAAGAATTGAGGTAATAAATACAAATGATGAAAACCAAATACCCACTAAAAGCAAAGTTGCTAAACAAATTTTTGTTGCTCCTACAAAATTTCGAGTTATATCGCTAAGCCCGAATTGCTTAAACTCTTTAAGCACGTTTTCAAACCTAAAAATCCATACATAAGCTACAGATATTGCTATAGTTACTTGTGTTAATTTTATAATATATTCCATTTATTTATTTTTATATTATTTAGATTATTAAATATTTGCAAGAGCAATTAAATTGTGTTTAAACTTTAGTTTCAAATATGATTTTAATTAATTATTTAAATTTTTAATTTTTAATTTTTCAAGTGCAATTTCTTTCTCAAATTTATTATGAATAACAAGTATAAGTAAACCAAAAATAATAGCAGTCAAAATTAGTAATGTGTTTAATAATCCTGTAACAGAAAAAGATATCCTAATTAAGATGGTAGAAATTATAAATCCAGAATTTCTAATGACCTTATGAAATTCAACGGTATAGAAAAAAGAAAACAATAATAAAACAACATCTGCAATAATTAAAATAGTAAAAAACTGTTCAAAGAAAATATTATTGATATTTTTAAATGAGACCTCTGCATCTGAACTAAGTTTAGTAGAACTTAAAAACCAAATAACAAATGAATATATAGCAACAAAAAACAGAACGGGAACTAAAGATGCAGCAACTACTTTTTTAATTTTTATAAATTTAATAGTCCCTTCAATTTGAGAATCTTCTAAATCATTATTTCGGTATCTTTTTTTACTTTGTTTATAAAATAGGAAAATAAGTAAAAAAAGCAGAACGGAGGCCACTAAATCATATGTAAACTGTAAATCATATTTTATTTTAAACCAGTCAGATGAGAGCGATAAGTTGGAAAGATCTTTAAATAATCGTCGGATAATAATAAGTGTAATGATTTCATATTGCTTGCTGATATATGTTGTAATAGATTTTGGGAGATAATGAATTAATAAGTATACCTCATAAATAAGAATAAATGAAAAAGGGGTATAAATAGCTGCTATAGGATTTTTAAGAAGATCTGATGGATTTACTAACGAAATAATACCAAAGTCAACAAGGCAAATAATTATTAAATGCACAATAAAGCTGGCAATGGCTATTAATAAAATAATTTGTTCACTTCTTTTTTTAGTTTTATCTGAAAGAAGGTATTGATATAGATGCTTAAATTTATTCATTAGTGTAATTATAATTTATATTAATTTTTAATCAAGCAACAAATTTAAGTTTGTAAAGTTTTAAATTTCGTTAAAATATCTGTATATATTAAGTTTGTATTTTATTTTTTATTATTTATTTATCATTTAAATAATAAATATTTAGATTGTAACAATTTTTTAAATTAAATTAATATTTAAGTAATAATTTTTTTATAAAATTGATGCATAAGTAAGAAGTGGGGCAGGCTTATGCATGCTAAAAAAATAAAGCCATCTGCTTGCAAACGATATAAATTTAAAAGACCAGTGAAATCAAAAATAAATAAAGATAAGAAAAGAAAGGAGGCGCCAATTAAATAAGGCAGCGCACTTTTATACAATTGGATAGAATTGATATTTAATTTAAGTTTTAAATGCCCCCAAGCATTTAAACTGTGCTGGCAAATAAAATATAGAGAAAAAGCCAAAATTAATGGCATTTTACAGCCCGTAATAAGCATTAAAATCAGCATTAAAAAGCCAGCTTTTTTAAATAATAAAAATTCACATAAAAGATAAACCACGCTAATCAGAGACAGAGGAAATTTATACATTATTAATTCATTTGTGTATAATTTGATATTATCTAAGCCTCTAATTTTTGAGATAACTTCAATTGATTCATTCAAATGGGTAAAAATAATAAAGAATAAAACAGATGATCCTATTAGAAAACCCCTTATATAGATTTTAATATTATTCAAGTGGACTCCCATTTCCTCTAATTCGGATTCACCAAAATGAAAAGAAGAATATAGTATAAATAGTATAATCGAAAATAATGGAAAGTAGCGCCAAAATATAAAATAGGATATAATTATTATTAAATACCTAAAAATAAATTCAAACAATGGTCTTTTATTTTGAGCTTTCAGCAAGTGATCAACTGCTCCATGAGGGATTCCAAATAATAATAAGCCGATAATTATTAAGAAATACCCGAAATTAAGTGATATAACGTTATTGAAATATTGCAAAATAAAATAAATTAAAACACCAACAAACGAAAATAAATAACGCAAAGCATTTATTTTTTTTAAATGTATAAATAAAGATTTTATAAAAGTAAATATGGGCAAAGAGGCAAATATTTTAATTTCTTGACCAAAAGATGTTTTTTCATCTAAAAATAAAAAGATAGTATATATATTTTGGCTTTTAAACAAGTTCGTAAAAATCTTTTTTCCTTTTTTAGGCCATTTAAGAAGTATAGTAAGCAAAAGAATATCGTAAAACCGGAAACGACTTTTTTTATGGAGTGATATTTGATTAAAATGTTTAAAGGTTTCGTTGTAAATATTATCAGAAACTATTGAAGCAAAATTATACATGTTTTTAAATCCATATCCTGTGCTCGGCTTAATTAAATTTGCTTTAGCGCCAGTATTTAAAACGCCTTGAAAATCGTTTTTAGGATGTTGATAGCTTGTCATTGGAATACAACCAGATTCTTCAGCAACAATTTCATAGCTGCCATATTCAGCTTTTATTTTTTTATCTAAAATTTTCTTAGCGTAATCCAAATCAATTTTTTCTGATCCAAATCGGGTTAATTCAATTAATGATTCTTTTGAAGAGAAGGGGAGTGTATAAACAAATTGAGTAAAATCACTTTGGTCTACATTAAAGTTCATCATTTCAAAAGAATCTTCAAAAAAAACAGCTTTTTCACATTTAATGTGTAATCCATAAAATGATTGATTTAAGTATATTTCATTAGAATTAATTTGAGAATATGGGGGGGTTCTACTATCAAATATTAATTTGGATTTTAATGTCCCACCTGAAGTATTTAAATGATAAATTTCATCATCAGAAATTATTGTATCTGCATAAAAGTTTAAGATAGGAATATCTTCATTTATCAGTTTATCTATTAGATACTCATATAAATCTATACTTTTAATAAAATAATAGGGTTGTTTTTCAATATTTTGTGAAGGAGAGCCGTTTACTTCAATGGCTGTATAAAAATGACTTATTATAGGCTTAAGATCATTAACAATTGAATCATTTGGTAAGGCCCAGAAGCAATATGTTTTATCATTTGTATTCTTTTTTATTGGCTCAACAAATGCGATTTTTTTATTTGAAACCAAGCCTCTTTTTAATAAAGATAAAAAAATTAAACTATTGCCTGCGCCAAGACCTATAAAAAGGAAATCATAAACCGTTTCATTGTTAATATAAGCAGTGGATGATTTTGTTTTATTCATAAATAATTAGTTAAAGGTAAATTATAATAATAATATAAATAAACAGAGTAGATTAAATTAAAATATATATATTTGATAAATTAAAATTATGAAAAAAATTATCTTACTTTTCTTATTTATTGTAACGTTTTTTCCTTCTTGCAAAAAAGCCTATACTTGCGATTGCACGGTTACTGAAAAAATAACTGATGATTCAACTGGAGTTGTCGAAACCTTTGTTTATAAAAATAACACATCTGTTTATAGCGAGAAGATGACAGAAGCTCAGGCCTTATCAGCTTGTGATCATGAAGAAATTGGCATTCAATCAAATTTTGATGCACTAATGACGGATAACGGCAAAAACACTCCTGATCCGAATGTTGTTGTTACCACAGATTGTAAAATAAAATAAAATATAAAAATTTAAACATGAAAAATTCTCATTTATTTTTAATTTCTATAGTTGTAATTGCAATTATTTCTTGTAAAAAAACATATACTTGTGATTGTGAAACCAACACTGTAATATCTTTTATGGGCTCTGTTGATTCAGTATATTCAAAATCTAAAATAGTACCTTACAGTGAAAAGATGACAGAGACTCAAGCAAAATCAGCTTGTGACCACGAAGCTGAATCTATAAAAACAACAGAAGAAAATGCCATTAAGACTTATTTTCCACCGGGTTTTGGCTTATCCTCGAACGTATCTACTACTTGTGATTTAAAATAATACGATTTTTGTGTTATTTATTGAAAATTATTTAAAACACAATATTTTCAATATCGGAGTCGTTTACAATATTTGGAATAGTAACCAATAAATTAGGAGTTCTGTCCATTTCGCGTTTAATAGCAAATAAAGCTTCTTCGTTTCTGGCCCAGGCTCTTCGAGAAATGCCATTGTTAACATCCCAGAACAACATTTGCTCAAGTTTTTTTTCGGCATCAACACTTCCGTCCAGCACTAATCCAAATCCGCCATTAATTACTTCCCCCCATCCAACCCCACCCCCGTTATGGAGGCTGACCCAAGTAGCACCTCTAAAAGCATCTCCTACAAAATTTTGTACAGCCATATCAGCGGTAAATTTACTGCCATCATAAATGTTGGAGGTTTCTCTGTAAGGCGAATCAGTGCCGCTTACATCATGATGGTCGCGACCTATTACTATTGGGGCTGAAATAAGACCAGTTTTTATGGCTCGATTGAGAGCTTTAGCAATTTTAATTCTACCTTCGCTGTCAGCGTATAAAATTCGCGCTTGAGACCCAACTACTAAGTTATTTTTTTTAGCATCTTTAATCCAAACGATGTTGTCATAAAGTTGTTGTTTAATTTCTTCGGGAGCATTTTGATAGATTGAAGAAAGAACTTCTTCGGCTAATTTATCGGTAATTTCTAAATCTTCAATTTTTGCTGAGGAGCAAACCCATCGAAATGGACCAAAGCCATAATCAAAACACATGGGCCCTAAAATATCTTGTATATAACTTTTATATTTAAAGTCGCCATTACTTTTTAAAATATCGGCACCCGCTCTACCAGCTTCTAATAAAAATGCATTCCCATAGTCAAAAAAGTACATGCCTTTTTCTGAAAATTTATTTATGCAATTGGCATGCCTTCGCAAAGTTTTTTGAATTTCTTCTTTAAATTTGTTTGGATTTTCAGCCATCATGGTATTACTTTCTTCTAGAGAGTAACCACAAGGGTAATATCCTCCTGCCCATGGATTATGTAAGGACGATTGATCTGTTCCGATGTCTACTTGTATATTTTCTTTCAAAAGGATTTCCCATAAATCAACTACATTGCCTTGATATGCTAAACTAATAGCTTCTTTATTAATTTGAGCTTGTTTTGTTCGATTTATTAATGGGTTTAAATCGGTATAAACTTCATCTATCCAACCTTGGGCTAATCTTGTTTGTACCGCTTTGGGATTAATTTCGGAGGTGATAGAAACTAAGCCGGCAATTTTTGCTGCTTTTGGTTGGGCGCCGCTCATTCCTCCTAAACCACAGGTTACAAATAATTTTCCTTTACAATCTTCATGAGTTTTAAATTTTTTTCGAGCAGCATTCATAACAGTTATCGTTGTGCCGTGTACAATACCTTGCGGACCTATATACATAAAGCTACCAGCCGTCATTTGCCCGTATTGAGTTACTCCTAGCGCATTAAACTTTTCCAAGTCATCAGGTTTGCTGTAATTAGGGATCATCATTCCATTAGTTACTACAAGTCGAGGAGCGTCTTTAGTCGATGGGAACAAGCCAGCAGGATGACCACTATATATTACAAGAGTTTGCTCATCGGTCATATTTGCTAAGTAGCTCATCGTTATTAAGTATTGCGCCCAGTTTTGAAAAACCGAACCATTACCACCATAGGTAATTAATTCATGAGGATGTTGAGCAATATCGTTATCTAAATTATTGCTTAACATGTGCATAATTGCTGCTGCATGTATACTTTTATGTGGATAATCTGAAACTGGACGGGCATAAATTTTATAATCAGGGCGAAATCGATACATATAAATTCGACCATATTTTTTTAATTCTTCGGCGAATTCTTTTGCTAAAACAGCATGATGTTTTTTATCAAAATAACGTAAGGCGTTTTTAAGGGCTAATTTTTTTTCATCTAATGAAAGAATATCTTTTCGTTTGGGGGCATGATTAATATTAGGTTCATAAAGTTTTTGATTAGGCAATTCTTTTGGAATGCCCTGTGAAATAATATCTTTAAAATCGCGCAACGTCATATATAAATACTAAAAGAGTAAGTGTTATTTTTTATGTTTTTTTTTATCAAAAGAGTCATTATTTTTATTGTAGTTAAAAGGACAATGTTTACACCCACTTTTACAACAATAGCCTCGTTTTAAGTGATATTTTTCAGTAAAAATAATAAATCCTTCAGGGCTATAATAAAAATCTTCAGAATTTAACTCTTTATCAAACATGATGGGTTAAAATTAAGAACTAAAAAAGGTAATTAAAATTATTCTAAGCGTTTAATTGAGCAGCCAATAGATTTAGTTTCTTGCCTTTTAGGTATTTCATTTTTAAGTAATGAAGAAAGGGCGTCTTTTAAATAAAAAGTATTAACTGCCGAAGGATCTTTAATATTGTCATCTATAGCGCCTTTATATATTAAACCCTTGTTATTAAATAAAAAGCAGTGCGGAGTTTTTAAAGCACCAAAGGCGTTAGCTAATTGGCTTTTTTCGTCAATCAAATAAGCACACTTTAGTTTTTGATTATTATAGTATTTTATCATTTCTTCAAAACTATCTTCTTCATTACGTTGAGCTTCGTTGCTATTAATTATGGCGCAACCAACACTATTTGCTAAACAAAAGTCGGTTATTGTTTTTATGCGGCCTTCACTTTTTACTACATAAGGACAAGTGTTACAACTAAATATAACCAAAAGTCCTTTGCTGGTTTTTAATTCGTTTAAAGAAGTCATTTTTCCTGAAACATCTTTCATTAGATAATCATTTTTTGGTAACGCGGCATTTATAGGCAATTCATCTATTTCAATTTTATTTATAAATGCGATCGAAATAGTGTTAATAATAGTGACTATAAAAAATAATGAGATTTTGATTTTCATAAATTTAATTTAAAACGTAACAAATTTAAGTTATTATAGTTCAGAAAAAGATGGTTTTTTAATTTTATTTTATAGTTAATTACTATAAAATTAATTTACAGTTTACTTTATAAAAAACCAATTGTTTATTTTTTTTCTGCACTTATGTAAATCTTGGGGAGATATTTAAGAAATTTATAATGTGGAAGAAAATATTTTAGAAGAACAGAAAAAAAAATCTCGATTAAAACAAGTTGGGAAAATTATTTTTTATGTTTTTTTATTTATGTTACTGACTATTTTATCATTAGTCGGATTATTATTTATTTTTGAAGACGAGGTAAAATCATCCATTCTTTCTAAGTTAAATTCGCAGCTTAACGCAGAGGTTAAAATTAACCCTAGGGACATAAATATCACTATTTTAAAATCTTTTCCTGATTGTTCGATTGAATTTAAGAACGCGCTTATGATGGAGGCTATTCAAATAAAAAAAAGAGACACACTTTTATTTGCCAAACAAATTAATTTATATTTCAATATAATAGATTTATGGAACAAAAAATATAGTATTAAAAAAATAAAAATTGATCGGGCTAAAGTAAAAATGGCGGTATCAGAAAATGGCATTTCAAACTATATTTTTTGGAAAAAATTAAATAATCAAAATATAAAAACAAATGACACTTTAAGTTTTAAACTTAATTTAATAACCATTAAAAACAGTATTTTGATTTATAAAAATAAACAACAAGAATTTAGAACCGAAATGGCCATAAATGAACTTGATTTAAAATGAAATTTTACGGAAAAAGACTCCGAAATTTCTACAAAGGTTGATCTTTTTGTTGATTTAATAGCAATAAATAACACAATTAATTTAAAGAAAAAAGCAATTAATTTTTCGGTTGATTTAAAAATACAAGGAGATGCTTTTTCTTTTAATGAGTTAAGAATTAATTTAAATAAGATGGCTCTTGATTTTAATGGAAAAGGAATTTATAAAGATAGTCTTGAAAATTTAGAGATAAATTTTACAGCCCCCGATATGGATATTGCTTCTGTAATTTCTTTATTACCAAAAACAATATTAACTAATATTGATGACTATAAAAGTACAGGAAATTTTTATGCGATAGGCGGGCTTAATTATTCATTAAAAAAAGAGTGGAATATTAAAACCGCTTTTGGCATTAAGAACGGAGAGGTTACCTATAAGCCAAAATCTACTAAATTAACTAGCATTAATCTAGAGGGAGATTTTAATTATAGTAAACTAGCTTCGGGCTTAAATTTAAAGAATGTGAATTTAAAATTAAATAATGATGAAATTGAGGGTTCATGCATAATTAAAGATTTTAAAGCGCCTTATTTGAAATTAATTACACAAGCAAAAGTTCACCTTGAAAATTTACAGTCATTTTATCCAATAGACACAATTAAATTAGCCAAAGGAGAAATTAGCATTTATTCTAATTTGGAAGGATTGATTAGCGATTTAAAGAGCAAAACATTTTCAAAACTTGTTAAGTTAAAATTAGAAGCTAAATTAAATAATATTGAAGTTTTGTTTAAAGGCGACGAGTCTTCTTTTGTTTTAGAAAATTGTTTGATTTTAGCTAAAGATAGAGAAATTGAAGTAAAGGACTTAAAATTAAAAAAAGGCGATTCTGATTTTGAATTGAATGGTAAATTACCAGGAATTTTTAATTATATTATAGATAGTAAATCTCCATTATTTATGGAGGGAAGTTTATTTTCAAATTACATCAAGTTTGAAGATTTTATACCAAAACAAATAGTTTCTGAAAAACAAAATTCTGCAATTATTCCTTTAAATATAAATTTAGCTTTAAAGACCGAAATAAAGAAACTATCATATTCCAAATTTTTAGCTGAAAATATTTCAGGGCAAATCGACATCAAAAATCAAAAGGCAATGATTAGCGACATAACACTTAAAACTATGGATGGCGAGGCGCAAATTGAAATAATTGCTAACAATATTGGAGATAATTTGATAATAGATTTAAGTAGTAAAATTAATGGGGTAAATATCAAACAGTTATTTAAATCGTTTAATAATTTTGGGCAAAGTATAATTATAGATGAACAAATAAAAGGGCTTGGACATGCAAATATTAACTTATCAGGTAAATGGAATAATAGGCTTGAATCTGATCTAAAATCTATAAAGGCTTCAGGTAATATTAGTATTGAGAAAGGTGAATTAATTAATTTTAAGCCGCTTATGAGCCTTTCAAAATATTTAAAAATAGAAGATTTAATGCATATAAGATTTTCGACTCTAGAAAGTAAGATCGAGATTAAAGAGTTGACAATTAATTTTCCAAAAACTGCAATTAAAAACTCAGTATTAAATTTAGAGTTGGAGGGGACACATAATTTTGATAATATAATTGATTATCATATAAGACTATTGATTTCAGAGTTAAAAGAAAAAAGAAAAAAATCAAAACAAGAAGAATTTGGCGACATAGAGATGGACATAGAAGATAAACGAACAATTTTTATAAGAATGAAAGGAAATATTGATAACCCAAAAATAGAATATGATTTTAAGGGACTGAAATCTAAAATTAAAGAAGATATTATAAAAGAAAAGCAAAACTGGAAAGATTTAAAAGAACAATTTAAACAAGATATTGGCTTAATCAAAAAAGATACCTTAGATAAAAGAAATAAAGCAACACAAAATAAATTCGAATTAGAAAAACCTAAAAATAATTCGTTAAAGCCAACATTAGAATTAAAAAAGAAAACTGAAGATGATGATGACTTTTAGAGAAATTTAGAGCTTAGAATTATTAGGTTCAGTTTGTTTTTTTTATCATTATCTTTATAAATCTTAATATAGTTAATTTGAATATTTACGATAAAAAAAATCAATGGAAGTTTGGGCTTTCCGTCATGGCGTTTTCTATTGTGATTGCATCGTTTTGGTATACCAATAATTTAGTTAAAAATATTTCGAATAACGAAAAACAAAAAGTGAAATTATGGGCTAAGGCAGTTCAAAAAAAAGCAAGTTTAGTTAAATTTACAAAAAAACTTTTTGAAAAAATTAAATTAGGTGAATCCAAAAAAGCTGAGCTTTTTGCCGAAGCAACTAAAGAATTAAGTAAAGGCTCAGATTTAACCAATAATCAAGACATCTCTTTTATTTTAAAAGTTTTACAAGAAAACACAACTGTTCCAGTTATTCTTACCGACGCAGCAGATAATATTTTATCTAAACGCAATTTAGATTCTTTAAAAGAAAACGATCCAGTTTATCTAAATCAGGAATTAAAAAGTATGAAAAATTTATATGACCCTGTTGAAATAAATATTTATAAAGGGATAAAGCAAAAGCTTTATCATAAAGACAGCCGTGTTTTTAACGATATTAAATTAGTGTTTGACAGTTTAATTAAATCCTTTATTACCGAAGTGGTAATTAATTCTGCTGATGTTCCTGTTATTTTTACAAATAATTTAAAAGATACCATTATTGCTATTGGAAAAATTGATGAGAACAAAGTCAATACTCCCGATAAATTACAATTAACTTTAAATAATTTAGCTGCACAAAATACTCCAATTGAAATTGATTTAGGGGATGGATCAAAGGACTATATTTTTTATGCTTCATCTGAATTAATAACAAGGCTAAAGTATTATCCATATATTCAATTTGGTGTAATTGGTTTATTTTTAATTATTGCATATATTTTATTTAGTACAGCCCGAAAAGCTGAGCAAGATCAGGTTTGGGTGGGTATGAGTAAAGAAACCGCGCATCAATTAGGGACCCCACTTTCGTCGCTTATGGCATGGAATGAACACTTGATTACTTTAGGAGTTGACGAGGCCATTGTTGCTGAAATGAACCAAGATGTGAAACGATTAAATACTATTACTGATCGTTTTAGCAAAATCGGATCTCAACCAACTTTATCTTCAGAAAATATTAATCTGTTACTAATAAATGCGGTAGATTATTTAAAGAAACGAACTTCGCGAAACGTTATTTACACTTTAAATTTACCTAAAAAACAAGTAAATATAAATTTATGCGCACCTTTATTTGAATGGGTAATCGAAAATTTGTGTAAAAATGCAGTTGATGCAATGGAGGGCAAAGGGGCTATTATTATTAATTTGACGGATTTTTCAGAAGGGATTTTTATTGATATTATTGATACAGGAAAAGGTATTCCAAAATCAAAGTTTAAAACAATATTTGAACCTGGGTATACCACCAAAAAAAGAGGATGGGGTCTAGGATTAAGTTTAACTAAAAGAATAATCGAATCGTATCATCATGGAAAAATACATGTAATACAAAGTGAAATTAGTAAAGGCACAACCTTTAGAATAGAAATAAAAAACTAATTTTTTTTAGAAGAAATAAGAAAAAAAGATTTTATAGCAATTTAAGAAAAGCTCGCTTTTAAATATTCTCTGTTCATTCTAGCAATATTTTCGAGAGAAATGCTTTTTGGACATTCGGCTTCGCAGGCTCCAGTATTAGTACAATTACCAAAGCCTTCTTCATCCATTTGTTTTACCATGTTTAAAACACGTTCTTTCTTTTCAAATTGGCCTTGAGGCAATAAAGCTAATTGAGAAACTTTTGCCGAAACAAATAGCATCGCACTGCTATTTTTACAGGCCGCTACACATGCACCACAACCAATACAAGCCGCAGCATTAAATGCATCATCAGCATCATGTTTTGGAATTAAAATATTATTAGCATCTTTAGCGTTACCAGTATTTACGGAAACAAACCCCCCTGAAGCTATAATTCTATCAAACGAAGAACGATTTACGGCTAAATCTTTTATTACAGGAAATGCCGCACTTCTCCATGGTTCAACTACAATGGTATCTCCATCTTTAAAGCTTCGCATATGAAGTTGACAAGTTGTAACGCCTTGTTTTGGGCCATGTGGCCTGCCATTTATATACATGCTACACATACCACAAATACCTTCTCGACAATCGTGATCAAATGCGATAGGTTCTTTACCTGAACTAATTAATCTTTCGTTTACAACGTCGAACATTTCTAAAAAACTCATATCAGGCGAAATGCCTTTTGCATCGAAAGTTTCAAAACGACCTTTTTCGTTTTTATTTTTTTGTTTCCACACTTTTAAAGTGAGGTTCATATTTCCTTGACTCATAATTATTATTTGTATGATCGTTGTGCAATTTTAATATTTTCGTAATTTAATTCTTCTTTGTGTAGTTTAAAATCGCTTTCATTTTTATATTCCCATGCCGCAACATAAGCGTAATTTTTATCATCTCTTAAAGCCTCGCCTTCTTCGGTTTGATATTCTTCTCTAAAATGACCGCCGCAGCTTTCTTTTCTATCTAATGCATCAATACACATCAGCTCTCCTAGTTCTAAAAAATCTGCAACTCGAGATGCTTTTTCTAGCTCAGGATTAAATTCATTTGCTTCTCCTGGAACGCACACATCGCTCCAAAATTCTTTTCTCAAAGAGGTAATTTCAGAAATAGCCCAATTTAATCCTTCTTTATTTCGAGCCATACCACATTTTTCCCACATAATTTTTCCTAATCGCTTATGAAAATGATCTACAGGCTTACTGCCTTTTATGTTCATTAACTTATGGATATGATCTTGAACTTTGGCTTCTGCTATTAAAAATGCTTCATTATCGGTAGAAATAGTTTTAGTTCTAATTTCTTCTGATAAATAATCTCCAATTGTATAGGGGATTACAAAGTAACCGTCGGCTAAGCCTTGCATCAAAGCTGATGCGCCTAATCGGTTGGCACCATGGTCACTAAAATTAGCTTCGCCCAAAGCAAACAATCCTGGCACGGTGGTCATCAAATTGTAATCAACCCAAAGTCCACCCATAGTATAGTGAACCGCTGGGTATATTCGCATCGGAACTTCGTAAGGATCTTCGCCAGTAATTTGTTTATACATGTCGAACAAATTCCCATATTTTTCTTTAATAACAGCTTTTCCAAGTCGAATAATTTCTTCTTTACTAGGATTATGTAAATTATGTTTAGTCGTTTCAATTTTTCCATAACGCTCTGTATTAGCAGCAAAATCAAGATATACCGCCATTTTACTGGCTCCTGAGCCAAAGCCAGCATCACACCTTTCTTTAGCCGCTCTGCTTGCTACATCGCGCGGAACTAAATTACCAAAGGCTGGATATCGACGTTCTAGGAAATAATCTCTTTCTTCATCAGGTATATCGTTTGGCTTTCGGGCATCATTTTGTATTTTTGAAGTCCAAATTCTACCATCGTTTCTTAAGGACTCTGACATTAATGTTAGTTTAGACTGATGGTCTCCTGAAACTGGAATGCAAGTTGGATGGATTTGCGTGTAACAAGGATTTCCGAAAAACGCTCCGTTTTTATGGGCTTTCCATGCGGCTGTGACATTACAACCCATAGCGTTGGTTGATAAATAAAAAACATTACCATAACCGCCAGTACACAATAAAACAGCATGACCAAAATGACGCTCTAATTTTCCAGTAATTAAATCGCGGGCAATAATTCCTCTGGCTTTTCCATCTATTTTAACCACTTCCATCATTTCGTGGCGAGCGAATAATTTAACCGCCCCCATTCCAATTTGTCGCTGAAGAGCAGAGTATGCTCCTAACAATAATTGCTGTCCAGTTTGACCAGCCGCGTAAAAAGTTCGTTGAACCTGAGTTCCGCCAAAACTACGGTTGCTCAATGTACCGCCATATTCACGGGCAAAAGGAACTCCTTGAGCACCACATTGATCAATAATACTACCGGATATTTCTGCTAGGCGATGAACATTAGCTTCCCGCGCTCGATAATCACCTCCTTTAATTGTATCGTAAAATAAACGATATACACTATCTCCATCGTTTTGATAATTTTTTGCCGCATTTATCCCGCCTTGTGCAGCTATGCTGTGAGCTCTTCGTGGAGAATCTTGAAAGCAAAATACCTTTACTTTGTATCCCATTTCTGCCAAAGAAGCAGCTGCAGAAGAGCCAGCAAGCCCAGATCCAACCACAATAATTTCTAAACTTCGCTTATTAGCGGGGTTTACTAAGTGAACATTTGATCGATATTTAGTCCATTTTTGTTCTAATGTTCCTTCAGGAATTTTTGCATTTAATTTAGATGATGAAGCCATAATATTTAAATAATAAAGTTTATTTGATTAATTCTGCAAAAATTGCCACCGGCATTGAAGCGAATAATAGACAAACAATAATTGAGAACCAAAGTCCAGTTTTCTTAATAATAGGGGTATATTTTTTGTGATTTAAACCCAATGTTTGAAAGGCCGATTGAAAGCCATGTAAAATATGAAAAAGTAAACTACCCACTCCAATCAAATAAAGAGCCACAATATACCAAACTGAAAAAACTTTTTTCATTTCATTAAAAGTATTATGTTCATCAGCTTTTCCAGTAAAAACTGCAATTTTAGTGTCTATCCAAAAATGGGCTAAGTGAACGACTAAAAAAATAAGTAATAAGGAGCCTAATATACCCATTGAACGGGAATACCAATTGCTATTTGCCGAACCATTTATTTTTTGGTATCCAACAGGACGAGCTTTTTTATTTTCAATAGTAAGCAAAAGCGCAAAAATGATATGCAAAATTAATCCAGCAAAAAGACCAAGTTCTATAATGCGAATAATTGGATTTGTTGCCATAAAGTGAGCCGCAGTATTAAATGTTATTCCACCATCATTTATAAAAATACAAGAATTAACGCTTACGTGAACGATTAAAAAAGAAATTAAAAACAACCCAGTTAAACCCATGGCTATTTTTTTTCCGATTGAAGAAGATAAAAAAAATGATTTTTCGCTCATAATATTAAAAACTTGATAATTTAATTTTTAAAGTTAATCAGATAACAATTATAATCAAGTATAGGTTTAAATGATTTTATATTAAATTTCTAAAAAATATTCAAAATGACTCGTTTCATTCGATAAATAAGGGGACCAAGATTATTTAGAATCATTTTAAATTTTATTAACTTATGTTAAATTTATTTATATTTTTTAAATCTAAAACGGTAAGGTTGTTTTATGGAATTTGTTTATTTTTAAAAAAAAAGACTTCTTCCCATTTTTTATTAAGTTTTAATAGATTAAATCCCTGGTATTTAAATTCTCCATTTATTTCTTCTGAAATAAATTTTTCTTTTAAAATGGGAAATAAATTTTTCTTGATATCCCTAAATGCAATGGTGACATGAGGATGAAATCTTCGTTTATCTTCTAAATCATTAAATAATCTCAATTTTTGTTTAGCAAATTGGGTTAATTCTGAATGAAGCTTATTTAAAATATCATTTGTACAAACATCAACATAAATAACTCTGGGGTCAAAAAAGTTATAATTTTTTAATGCAATTTTGAAATCTTCTTCAAATTTGAAGCCAGAGAGGATTTCTATTAATATTTTTTCTTTTTCTTCTTTCCATTCAAATGGCCTATGAAGAGTTATATGAGACGGACTTCTTAAGGCACACTTGAGTTGATACGACATCAACAGCAAGTTTTTAATAGCTTCGATTTTATCGAATAAGGGTTGCGGAATTACAATCGCAATAAAGTATTTTTTAACAGGCATATTTACTTAATAACTTCGGTAAATTATATTATTTTTACCAAATAGTATAATTATTATGCAAATTATTATTCCAATGGCGGGCAAAGGAAAACGTATGCGCCCACATACATTAACTACTGCCAAGCCCTTAATTCCACTTGGAGGAAAACCAATTGTTCAGCGCTTAGTTGAGGATATCACAAAGGTTTGTGGAGAAAAAGTATCTGAGATTGCCTTTATAGTTGGACCAGATTTTGGGTCAGAAGTAGAACAAAATTTACTACAAATAGCTGAAAGTCAAGGAGCAAAGGGAAGTATTTATTATCAAGATAAGGCCCTGGGAACAGCGCATGCCATTATGTGCGCAAAAGAGGCTATGAAAGGTAAAACAATAATTGCATTTGCCGATACTTTGTTTAAAGCAGATTTTGTTATGGATACAGAGAAAGAAGGGGTTATTTGGGTCCAAAAAATTAAGGACCCCAGTCAATTTGGAGTTGTTAAAATAAATGAGTTAGGCGTCATTACAGACTTTATTGAGAAACCAAGTTTGTTTGTTAGCGATTTAGCAATTATTGGTATTTATTATTTTAAAAATGGCGAAAATCTAAAAAACGAATTACAATATTTATTAGATAATCAGATTACCGAAAAAGGAGAGTATCAATTAACAAACGCTTTAGAAAACATGAAAGATAAAGGCTTAAATTTTATACCCGGTCAGGTTTCGGAGTGGTTAGATTGTGGTAATAAAAATGCAGCCGTATATACCAATCAGAGATTATTAGAATTTGATAAAAACAAGCCAGAGCTTAAGGGTAATAAAATAAAAAACACTAATAGTATTATTATAGAGCCATGTTATATTGGAAACAATGTTGAAATAAGCGATTCAATTATTGGGCCATATGTAAGTATGGGGCATAACACAAAAATCACAAACAGCATTGTAAAAAATTCAGTTATACAAAGTAGCGCAACTATTATTTATGCAAATATATCTGATAGTATTATCGGAATAGGTGCAGAGGTAAGGGGGAAATCTTCAGATTTAAGTATTAGCGATTATTCTCAGATTGTTTCGTAAATTCATAAAATATAGTTTAATTTTTTTTATATCCTGCATTTTTGTTTGGATTTTATTTTCTTGTCATTTACAAAAAAAACTGTCGGAAGAGCGAAAGAATAACTCTGAAAATTCGAATACAGACGAGTTGCAATTTGCTTCTTTATATGTTGACGCCTGCTCTGCAAGAATGAAAGGAAATTTACAGGAGGCATTAATAATGTTTAAGGAATGCAAGCGAATAGATCCCATTAGCGCCCCTGTGAGTTATGAATTGGCCAATATATACAGATTATTAGGTAATAATAAAGAGGCTTTACAGCTAGCAAAGTATTGTGCTGATTTCGATATAAAAAACGAGTGGTATCAATTGCTTGCTATTGATTGTTTGAATGGACAAAAACAATTTGATCAAGCATTGAAATTAAGACAAGCACTTATTAAAAATTTTCCAAATAAAACTGAATTTAAAGAAGATTTAGCAATTGAATTCGCAGTGATGGGGCAACATGAAAATGCTTATAAAATATATAATGATCTTGAAAAGAATTTTGGAATCAGTGATCATATAACTATTAATAAAGTTAAATTATTGAAGAGCCAAAATAAAGTCAAAGAAATAGAAATTGAATTATTGAAATTATCTCAATCAAACCTCAACGAGGTAAAATACTATGGCTATTTGGCCGATTTTTATTTTGATATAAATAAGCCAGAGAAAGCAAAACAAATGTATGATAAAATGTTACTTTTAGAACCTGTTAATCCTAATGTTAATCTAGCTTTATATGATTATTATAATTTAAAAGGGGAAGAAAATGAGGCTTTTAATTGTTTGATAAAGGCGTTTCAAAATCCAGATTTAGATATAAATACTAAGACAAACATTTTATCTTCTTATTATAAGAGGGCGGAAGAATTTTTGCAATCAGATTTTATAAACCAGGGGATTAAGTTAGCTAAAATAATTTTAACTAGTCATCCCAAATTAGCAGAACCAAATTTATTAATTGCAAATTTTTTAATGCTAAAAGATAGTTTGTCTAATGCAGAATTTTATTTATTCGAAGCGGCAAATTTAGACAAAAGAAATTATAGCACATGGGATAAATTACTTCTTACTGATTATAAATTAGCTAAATATGATTCATTAGAGCATCATAGTGCTATTGCCATTGATTTATTCCCAACCGTAGCTTCAGCCTATTTTTTTAATGGTATTGCGAACAATCAGTTAAAAAATTATTTAAAAGCAGTTAAATCTTTAACCGAAGGGATAGAGTTTGTTTATGACAATAAATCTTTAAAGATTGATTTTTATTCTAATTTGGGCGACACTTATCATTATTTAAAAGAATATGCGAATTCTGATAAAGCATTTGAAGCAGCGTTAAAAATTAATTCTGACAATACATACGTATTAAATAATTTTGCTTATTATCTTTCTTTAAGAAATGAAAATTTATTAATTGCAGAAAAATATTCTAGTCGAGCAAATGAGTTGAAGCCAAACGACAGAAATTATATGGATACTTTTGGCTGGATTTTATATCAACAAAAAAAATATACTGAAGCTGAAATTTGGTTATCAAAATCATCTGAGATGGGATTAAAAAATGCTACTATTTTAGAGCATTACGGTGATGTTTTATATAAATTAAATAAAAAAGAGGAAGCTTTGAAAAAATGGATTGATTCAAAACAAGCCGGAAATAATTCAGATTGGTTAGAAAAAAAAATTAAAGAAAAAAAATTAAATGATTAAAATAGACCATCTTTTTTTTAAAAATTTTATTTTAATTACACTTCTCTTTTTTGTTATTAGCTGTAAGTATAAACAGAAAACACAGAAATCAAAAGAGGCAATTATAACGCCCCTAGACTTATACAACGAAAAATGTAAATTAGAATATAAAAACTCTAAAAATCTGTGTAAGCTTGCTAAACAAAATGAATTTGATTTTGAATGGATTTCGGCTAAAGCAAATGTTTCATCTTTATTTGATTTTAACGAAGAAAGTTTTGATATTAAAATTAAAATAAGAAAAGATAGCGCCATATTAATTTCTATTCAATATGTTTTAGGGCTTGAAGTGGCAAAAATTTTAATTACAAAAGATTCAGTTAAGTTTGTGAACTATATTGAAAAAAGTTTTTTTGTTGGCGATTTTAATTATATTAATAATTTATTAAACGCAGATGTTGATTATGATATTATCCAGGCATTGTTATTTGGTAATAGTGCTGATTTTTATACCGATGATGAAACTAAACTAAAGCCTGTAACCGATAGGCAAAACTGTATTTATTTATTAAGCACTATTCGTAGACTTAAATTAAAAAAAATACAAAGTGGTAAGATTGAAGTAAGAGACTCATATCAGGTCCTTTCATTAAATCCTGAAAATTATAAAATTATTCAAAATGAATTTATTGATCCCCTGACAAATCGAAAATTTCTGGTAAAATATAGTCAATTCAATCAAATAGATAGCGTTTATGCACCACGTCATGTTGATATTGATATAACTGCAGAGAAAAAAGTAAGTATAAAAATTGATTATGTTCGTATTGAGAAAAACTTAGCGCAAAAATTAATACTGATTATCCCAAAAAAGTATGTCGCCATTACTGCACAAAAAAAATAGCGTTTTAATTTTTTTTCTTTTAACCTTTTTCTTTTTTTCAAGTTTTAGCATTTTGGCCCAATATCCATTAAAAAATCCAAAAAAGGAACTTGAGAATAAAAAGAAACGTATTAATGATGAGATTAAAGAAATTAACTCAATCTTAAATAAAACTAAGGCAAATAAAAAATCTTCTATTGGCAATCTTGTTACGATTAATTTAAGAATACAAAAAAGACAAGATCTGATTAATACAATAAGCGCAGAATTAAAAAATTTAGAATCAGAAATTTTTGAGAATGAGAATAAACAAATTAAATTAAGAAATAACCTAATTAAATTAAAAAAAGAGTATGCTCGAATGTTGATATTTGCTCAGCGAAACAAAGATGCCTATAGCACTCTTATGTTTATTTTCGCTTCTTCAGATTTTAATCAGGCATATTCTCGACTCAAGTATATGCAACAGTATTCTGAATACAGAAAGAAACAAGCCTTAGAGATTATCAGTACTCAAAAGCAAATTTCGGAGTATATAATCGAGTTAAATGAAAATCTTAATCAAAAAAATCATTTGCTTGGAAGTGAAGAAGAGGAAAAAAAAGTATTAAAAAGTGAAAAAAAAGAACAGGAACAATTTCTTACCGAGTTGCAAAAAAAAGAAAAACAATTAAAATCTGAATTACAAAAAAAGAAACAGGCGGCTTTGCAATTACAATTAGAAATAAAAAAATTAATAGAAGATGAGATTCGAAGAAAATCAGAAGAGGCGGCTAAACAATTTGCTAAACAAATTGAACAAAAAACTAATGCAATTAAAAAAATAAACGAAGAACAAAAAAAATTAAATAGCACTGAAACAAAAATCATTCCTGCACCAAAATCTGATAAAATAGAAAGTATACCTAAAGAAATTATTAAACCTGAAAAGAAGGGTAATTTATTTGTTCCTATTTTAACAGAAGAGGCAGAAGCCTTAAGTATTGATTTTGAAAGTAATCGCGGAAAATTACCATGGCCAGTGGCAAAAGGGATTATTTGCGAGCCTTATGGCGAACATGAGCATCCAGCAATAAAAGGGTTTATGATATTAAATAGTGGTATAGAGATTTGTGCCATTAAAGGAATGCAGGCACGTGCGGTTTTTGAAGGAGAAGTTACAAGTATTGCCGTTTCTCCTACAGGAGGAAAATTAGTGATTATTCGCCATGGCGAGTATTTAAGCGTGTATTGTAATTTAGCTGAGGTATTTGTAAAAACCGGACAAAAGGTAACACTCAAACAAGCTATTGGAGTAATAATGCATGACAATGAGGAAGAAAAGACATCAATGAATCTTCAAATTTGGAAGGGCCAAAAAACTATGGACCCTAGCGCGTGGTTATTTAATACAAGATAAATAAAGTTTTATTTTATGTTTTCTAGCATGTTTTTTACTAGTTTAGGTAAATCGTATTTTTGTTTCCAACCCCAATCTTTTTTTGTTTCATCATCGTTTATGCTTTTAGGCCAACTATCAGCAATAGTTTGCCTGTAATCAGGGTTATAACTTATTTTAAAATCAGGAATATATTTTTTTATTTCTTCGGCAATTTGTTTAGGAGTAAAACTTATACCAGATAAATTATAGCTACTACGTATTTTAATTTTTTCTGTTGGAGCTTGCATAATTTCGATAGTCGCTCTTATGGCGTCCTCCATATGCATCATAGGTAAAGCAGTAGATTCACTTAAAAAACATTCGTATTGATTATTTTTTAAGGCTTCGTGAAAAATATGCACTGCATAATCTGTTGTTCCTCCGCCTGGCGAACTTTTCCATCCGATTAATCCAGGATATCTTAAGCTTCTAACATCAACCTGATATTTTTTAAAATACCATTCACACCATCTTTCACCAGCCTGTTTACTTATACCATAAATGGTTGACGGCTCCATTACTGTGTATTGTGGAGTATTTTCAGCTGGTGTACTTGGACCAAAAACTGCAATAGAGCTTGGCCAATATAGCTTTTTAATATGTTTTTCTTTAGCTAAATCTAAAAGATGAAATAAGCTTTCCATATTTAATTTCCAGGCAAACATTGGATTTTGTTCGCCAGTAGCAGAAAGCATTGCCGCTAGATGAAATACCTGAGTAATACTATATTTTTTAACCAAATCAAAAACAGCGTTTTTATCTAAAGCATCTAACTTTTCGAAAGGGTTTTTTGTTAATTGAAAAGATGGGTTAAGATCAGAACAAATTACTTGATCATTACCATAGATACTTGAAAGAGTTTCTGTTAATTCTATTCCAATTTGACCACTTGAGCCGATTATTAAAATTTTTTCGTTTTGTTTAGACATGATACAAATCAATTAATTTTAGCAAACATTTTGTAACTTCGCAAACGTAATTAAAAATGCTTTCATTTAAAAGAAAAAAAGAAATATTGGGTAGAATATTAAAACTTTATAATAATAAATCAGAATACATAATCTAAAATTATAAGCATAATATGGCTTTATTAATTAACCGAACAGATAAAAATATTTTAAAACAAAGGTTAAAAGAAGAAAAACTTAAGCGAAAAACTATTTCGTTTTATAGGTATGTTCATATCCCAAATCCCAATGAATTGCGCGATACCTTATTCAGAAAGTGGTCAGATTTAAACTGTTTTGGAAGAGTATATTTAGCCCACGAAGGAATAAATGCCCAAATGAGTGTTCCTGAAAAAAATTGGAATGAATTTGTAAAACAACTTTTCGCTTTCCCTAATTTTAAAGACATTTCATTTAAACATGCTGTTGATGGTAACGGAAAATCTTTTTATAAGCTTGTGGTAAAAGTTAAAATCAAAATTGTTTCCGATGGAATTAAGGACTTAGATTTTGATTCATCTAAAACTGGAAATTATTTAAATGCCGAACAATTTAATAAAGCCATTGAGGATAATAATACAATTGTTATTGATATGCGAAATCATTACGAAAGCGAAGTGGGGCGTTTTGATAGAGCTTTTTGTCCAGATGCAGATACTTTTAGAGAAGAACTTCCTTTAGTTGTTAGTCATCTTAAAGGGCAGGAAGACAAAAAAATAATTATGTATTGTACCGGAGGTATTCGTTGCGAAAAGGCAAGCGCTTATTTTAAATTCAAAGGATTTAAAGACGTAAATCATTTACAAGGAGGAATTATTCAATATACAAATGAAATAAAAGAGAAGAATTTAGAAAGTAAGTTTAGAGGAATAAATTTTGTTTTTGATGAAAGGATAGGCGAACGAATTACACAAGATATTTTATCTAAGTGTCATCAATGCGATGACCCCTGCGATACCCATGTGAATTGTAAAAACGACGATTGTCATTTATTATTTATTCAATGCGTAACTTGTGCAAAAAAAATGAGCGGCTGTTGCACCTTAGAATGTTATAAAGTTGCTTCATTACCAATTGAACAACAAAGAGAACTTAGAAAAGGTAGAGTAAAAAATGGTCCGGAATGCTTGTCAGTATATAAGAGTAGACTTAGACCTAATTTGAAAGAAATATTAAAAAATTCATTACCTTTAAAATAAAAATTTTAATATGCCTATTTATCATAAACTGGGTGAAATCCCTAAAAAAAGACATACTATTTTTAAAAGCAAAAATGGAAATTTTTATTATGAGCAATTATTTGGTACTGAGGGGTTTATTGGCATGGACTCCCTTTTATACCATACACATAGGCCAACGCAGGTTAAAGAGATATTAAAAAGTTATTCTGTGGCCCCTAAAATATCTATCGATAAAAATATAAAATCTCTTTTATTAAAAGGCTTTGAAGTAAAACCTAATGAAGATTATTTAGAAAGTAGAAAAACATTATTGATTAACTCTGATTGTGCTATAGGGTTAGCTGCACCAACAAAAAGTCAAATTAATTATTTTTATAAAAATGCTGATGCCGACGAATTACTTTTTATACACAAAGGAAAAGGCGTTTTAAAAACATTTATGGGAAACATTCCATTTGAATACGGAGATTATTTAATTATTCCTCGTGGCATGATTTATCAAATAAATTTTGAATCAAGTGACAATCGATTATTATTTTGCGAAAGCCATGCCCCATATTATACCCCTAAACGCTATAAGAATTCTCAAGGGCAACTTTTAGAGCATTCGCCATTTTGCGAACGAGATTATAAATTGCCAACGCAATTAGAAACGTATGATGAAAAAGGAGATTTCGTCATTAAAATTAAAAAAGAAGGTATGATGCATGAGTTTTTATATGCTACTCATCCTTTTGATGTCGTAGGATGGGATGGTTATAATTTTCCATGGGGATTTTCAATTCATAATTTCGAACCCATTACGGGCCGATTACACCAACCTCCTCCAGTTCATCAAACTTTTGAAACCGCAAATTTTGTTGTTTGCAGTTTTTGTCCTCGAATGTATGATTATCATCCATTATCGATTCCTGCTCCTTATAATCATAGCAATATCGATAGTGATGAGGTTTTGTATTATGTGGCAGGAGATTTTATGAGCCGTAATAATATAAAACAAGGTCACATTACGCTTCATCCCAAAGGAATTCCTCATGGCCCTGCTCCTGGAGCCATGGAGCGAAGTATTGGACATAAAGAAACACAAGAGCTAGCCGTTATGATTGATACATTTAAGCCTTTAATGGTAACAGAAGAGGCCATAGCAATTGATGATGGTAAGTATTATAAAAGTTGGGTAGATTAATTAAAAGTAAAGCACTTCTCTAATTTGCTTTAATTTTTCGTTAGCTATTTTTGAAGCCTTTACCTCGCCAATCGCTAATTCTTTTTCAAGAGCAGAGATATTAGCCATAAATTTATTGTAGTTAATACGTTGCTCTTTATAGTTATCTAATATCAATTGTAATAAAGCAGTTTTTGCTTGACCATAACCAAAGCCGCCCTTAATATAATTTTGGCGCAACTCCTCGGTTTGAGTTTCGTTTGCTAATAATTTAAAAATTTTAAAAACATTATCCATTGAAGGGTCTTTAGCATCTCCGATGCCTTTACTATCAGTAACAATACTCATCACAATTTTTTTAAGTTCTTTTTCTGGTAGAAAAATATTAATAAAATTATTATAAGATTTACTCATTTTTTGACCATCGATGCCCGGCACTAACATTCCTCTGTCGTTAATTAAAGCTTCAGGAACAACAAAAAGATTTTTACCAGCTTTAAAATTAAAAGATCTAGCGATATCGGCAGCAATTTCTATATGTTGAATTTGATCTTTTCCAACTGGAACCAGATTAGTATCGTATAATAAAATATCTGCTGCCATTAAAACAGGATAAGTAAATAAACCGACATTTACATCGCTTAAACGATCTCCTTTATCTTTAAATGAATGAGCATTCGCTAACATAGGATAAGGAGTATAGCAATTTAAATACCAAGTTAATTCACTCACTTGAGGCACTTTGCTTTGGCGATAAAAAATAGTTTTAGTCGAATCTAATCCAAAGGCTAACCAAGCGGCTGCTACAGCCATTGTATTTTCTTTAATAAGCGTAGGATTTTTTAAACTAGTTAAGGCATGAAAATCTGCAATAAAAAATAAGCTTTCTGTATTGTCTTTTTTACTTAATTCTATAGCGGGCAAAATAGCACCTAAAATATTACCTAAGTGAGGAACATTAGTACTTTGTATGCCAGTTAAAATTCTACTCATAGTTTATAATACAAATGTACAACTTTTAATAATTAATACTATTGATACAACTTTCGCCATCCATTGCAGCACTAACGATGCCTCCTGCGTATCCAGCACCTTCGCCACAGGGGTATAAATTATGCAGCTGAGGATGATAAAATAAATCTTTATCTCTTGGGATTCTTACTGGTGTTGAAGTTCTCGATTCAACACCTAAAATTAATGCTTCGTTGGTTAAATAACCTCGCATTTTCGATCCAAAAGCTTTTATCCCTTCTTTTAATACAGGGCCAATTATTTTTCCTAAAACATTTTGAATATTTACGCTTTTTAAACCAGGTTGGTAGCTACAATTTGGGAGATTTGTGCTCACTTTATCTTTTGTAAAATCTAATAATCTTTGTGCTGGTGCACTTTGTGTTTTACCACCAAAAACCCAAGCTTGTTTTTCTATTTGTTTTTGAAATTCTAAACCTGCGAGAGCACCATGCTCTTTATATAATTCAAAATCTTTTAATTCAAGCCCAACTACTATGCCGCTATTAGCATAAGGGTTATTCCGTTTACTCGGGCTCCAGCCATTTGTTACCACCTCTTCTTGATTTGTAGCACATGGGGCAATAATACCACCGGGGCACATGCAAAAAGAGTAAACGCTATGATTTTTGGATTGATGAACCATGCTATAACTTGCCGCAGGTAAAAACTCGCGAGCAGAGATAACGTCTTTTAAATTACCACAATGATATTGAACACTATCAATTAATGATTGTGGATGTTCGGCCCTTACGCCAATTGCAAAAGGCTTAGCTTCTAATAAAATTTTTTTAGAATTAAGAAGCTCGTAAATATCTCTAGCTGAATGACCCGTAGCCAGTATTATGTATTGAACAGACTCAATGTTTTCAGCTACTTCATTTTTTAAAGTAATTGTTGAAACAATATTTTCTTTTACCTCAAAATCGATTAATTTTGTATTAAAACGAACTTCACCTCCAAAAAAGAGGATTCGCTCTCTAATATTTTCAATTAGCTGAGGAAGTTTATTAGTTCCAATGTGTGGATGAGCGTCTATTAAAATCTCAGAATTTGCGCCATGATAAACAAGTGTTTGGAGTATTTTTTTTATGTTGCCACGCTTATTTGATCGGGTATATAATTTACCATCGCTATAAGTTCCAGCGCCACCCTCTCCAAAACAGTAATTACTTTCTGGATTAACAAGATGATTTTTATTTATGTTAGCTAGATCGCGTCGACGCGATTTAACATCTTTACCCCTATCAATTAAAATAGGTTTAATGCCTAGTTCTAAACAGCGCAATGCTGCAAATATTCCAGCGGGACCCGCACCAATAATATGACAAGTTTTTTTTGAATCAGAAACATGATGGTAATTAATAAGAATTTCATCATTGGGTAATTTTTCATTTATACCAATCAGTACATTTAAATTAATTTTAATTTTTTTTCTACGAGCATCAATACTACGTTTTAAAATTTTTATGCTAAGCGATGAATCCTCATTTAAATTTAGACAGTGTCTTACTTCTTTTTTTATAGCCTGTTCATTTATGGCTTCTTGTGGGCTTAGTTGTAAATTTAATATTCTTGTCATTTTATTTCGGAAGATTTTTATTCTTCATTTTATTTTTATAACACTATTAGGGTATAAAAAATCACTTTTTTTTATCCTTCAAATGTAATAGTAAATAATACCATTCTCGAACGTACTTTATCTATACTATTTGTCCAAACGTTATTCTCTTTTAGAATTAAGTTATTAGTACCAATAAGAAGTTTTATTTCAAAACCGAGTTTAAAATACTGTAAATAAAAATCAGTGCCAATACCCGAACTTAAAAAAAAATCATCACGATTTAATTTAACATTATTATCTAATTGATTTGCTCCTCCAGATGAAGTCCCAGCTTTTTTACGCGCACTTAAGTCGAGCGAATAGCCCCCACCGCTTATAGCGTATGCACTAAAATTCCCCAAGCGTTTAGATTGTATTTTTGTTTCTAATGGAAATATAAGAAATACTGATTCAACAGACTTTTCAAAAATCCTTATGCTATCTCTATTTGAATTAGAAAGAGTATAAATTATTTTTCTTTCGGCAAAAGTTAAACTAGGCGTAAATCGTAAGCGAATATATTTTTTAAGTCTCGCATCAATCACTAATCCTATTCCAAAATTAGGAGAAGAGGAAGAATACACTGTTTTTATTTTATAGCGGGAGAAAGTAATAATTGTATCGGGTAAGAGTGAATTTGGGGTTGGATTAATTCTAAAGTCACTACTATTACCAGCAATAGTAAATCCAAAATGAATTTTTTTATCATAAAATTTCGGCAAATTAATTCCATAGCCATCACTTTCTTGAGAAAGACTAATTAAAGAAAATAATAGATAAGTAATTATTAGTTCAGTTTTTTTCAATTAAATGTATAACGTATTTTTTTTGAGTTAATTGCATAAATATATTATTTTGAAGCTTTTAATTAAATAGATTTTTTATTATTATTTAACTCATTACTGTTTATTAATCAATATAATTTTAAAGTGTATTCGAATTTAATTTTTTAACAATCTCGCATTTTTATTTTAAACCATAGATTTAGATCAAAAGAGGAGTTTAAAACGAATAAAAAATCTTAAATTTGTAGCTCAATGAATATTCAAGTTTTAAAATCTAAATTACATTGTGTAACTGTAACTCAGTCAGAGATAGATTATATTGGTAGCGTAACCATTGACGAAGACTTAATGGATGCCGCTAATTTGATAGAAAATGAGCAAGTACATGTATTAAATAAAAATAATGGTCAAAGATTTGTTACTTATGTTTTAAGGGGAAAGCGAAGTAGTGGCATTATTTGTTTAAATGGTCCGGCTGCACTTTTAGTAAATTTGGGCGATATAATTATTATTGCATCATACGCTTCTATGGATTTTGAAAAAGCTAAAACTTTTAAACCCTGGGTCGTTTTCCCTAATACAAATACAAATAAATTAAAATAATTTTAATCGTGAAAAACACCAAATCAATCATTCAGTTTGTTGTTTTATTGAGTATTGGAATTTTGTTTATTTATTTATCTTTAAAACAAGTATCACCGTATAAAGAAAAGATTTTTGATGCATTTAATAATACGAATTATTTTTGGGTACTAATTACTTTAATTATTTCTTTTTTAAGTCATTTTTTGAGAGCCTATCGCTGGAACTTCTTATTAATGCCCCTTGGCTATAAAACTAATCTTTTTAATTCAACGGCTTATGTTTTGGTTGGTTATTTTGCCAATTATGGTATCCCAAGAATGGGAGAAATAACTAGATGTACTCTAGCAACTAAATATGACAAGATCCCATTTGATATTGCATTTGGAACAGTAATAACTGAACGGATTATTGATTTTATTTTATTTTTATTTATTTTTGTTTTGACCTTTGCTTTTCAGTTTGAAGAATTAATAGGTTTAGTAAATAAATATATTTTTTTTAAAATATCAATTAATTTTTCTGATTGGATAAATAGTCCTATAAAAATTTTATATATTATTATTGTTATTTTTGGAATAGCAGCATTAATTTTTATTCTTAGAAAAAAAGCAACCAAAATTTTAAAAGGGAAACTAGGAAGATTTTTTAAAGGGATTATTGAAGGCATAAGCTCTGTTCGCAAAATGGAAAAACCAATTCAGTTTATTGTATTAAGTATAATGATATGGGCTTGTTATTTTTATTCACTATATTTTTGTTTCTTTGCTTTGCAGGGAACTTATCAATTGGGACAAAAAGAATGTTTAACGTTGCTATTATTTGGAACTTTTGGTGTTATTTTTGCGCCTGGAGGGTTAGGAGCTTATCCTTTTATTGTTGGTGGAATTTTATTAAATACTTTTCATATCGATCAAGCGTCTTCTTTTGCTCTTCCTTGGTTATCTTGGAGTAGTCAATTTATTTTAATATTATTTTTTGGATTATTAAGTTTATTTCTTTTGCCAATTTATAACAGAAAAAAAAATGTTATTTCATAATCAGTTAAGAGAAAAAATAGTATCTCAAGATCAAGCTTTAAAAGCTTTAAGAATCTATAGAGAAAAAAATAAAAAAATTGTTTTTACAAACGGATGTTTTGATATTCTACACTCCGGTCATATAGATTATTTATCACAAGCAAGGGATTTAGGCGATATTTTAGTTTTGGGATTAAATACAGATCAATCAGTAAAACGATTAAATAAAGGGTTAAATCGACCTATTAATGATGAAAAATCTCGTGCTTATGTTTTGGCCGGATTAGCGAGCGTTGATCTTATTGTTTTTTTTGATGAAGAAACACCATACAATCTTATTAAATTATTACAGCCGAATGTGTTAGTTAAAGGAAATGACTATGAACTTGAAAAAATTATAGGGGTTGATATTTTGAAGGAAAATGGCGGTAAAGTTATTACTATCCCATTTTTAGTTGGGTATTCAACAACTAGTTTAATAAAAAAAATAATTGAAGGTTAATTTTCTAAAATTTTAAATTCTATTCGCCTATTCATTTGTCTGCCCAGCTCACTATCGTTACTAGCAATTGATATAGTTTCACCGTAGCCCTTTGCAATAAGTCTCTTTTCCGAAAGCCCTTTATTAATAAGATAAGCTATTACAGAATTTGATCGATTAACACTTAAATTAAAATTATATTCAGGTGCCCCTATATTATCTGTATGGCTTGACAACTCAATTTTTAATTTAGGATTTTCTTTGAGAAGAATTATTAAACGATCTAGTTCAGCGGTAGATTCTGGATTTAAATTAGCTTTACCAAAATCAAAGAAAATATTTTTTAGAATAATACTGTTTCCGATATCTAATTTTTTAAGCCGAATATCTAAAATAAATTCTTGAAATTCTTTTGATTCAGAGATAATAAAGTTTTCAGAGTGAAATAAGTAACCTTCGCGTTTTACGGCTACCCCATAGTTTTTGCCACTAGGTAAGGCTACTAAATATTTTCCTGTATTACTATTTGATTTAAAAGTTGTTACTACTGTATTTTTTTCGTTATCAATTAACTCAATATTTGATTCTATTGGTTCGTTTGTTTTTTCATCTGATATAATTCCTTTTAAGATTGTTAATTTTGCGGATTTGAGTTTAAATCCATAGGCACTGGTATCTTCATCATTAAGTTTTGAAATTGAATCTTGTTTTTGAGCTAAAAATGATATTTTATAAATATCGCTTTCGCCATAACCACCAATTTTTTCGGAAGCAAAATAAGCGCAATTTGCACTTCCGCTAACCACAAAAAAAGCATCGTCATCAGGCCCATTAATTGGGTAACCTAAATTAACTGGTGTTTGCCATTTTCCGTTTACAAGAGTTGATTTAAAAATATCATAACCTCCCATTGAGTTATATCCCTTTCCACTATAATAAAGAGTTACGCCATCTGGATGTAAAAATACACCTTCCTCGCTATATTTGGTATTTATTTCTGGTCCAATATTTTTTGCTGGCCCCCATTCGCCTTTTAAGTCGAGTTCGCTATAATATATATCTTCGCCACCAAATCCAGTTTCTTTTGATCTTACAAAAAATAATTGTTTACTATCAGAGCTTAAACTAATAGAAGATTCGTTATATTTTGTGTTAATATTTTTATTTAGTTTTTTTGGATTACCCCAATCTATACCTAATAAGTTACTTTCATATAAATCACCTCCATCATCTCCTCTTGCTCTATAAATAAAGAGCTTATTTCCGTCAAATGATAATCCAGCAGTAGCGTCATGAAACTCTGTATTTATATTTTTATTTAAAGGCTTGGCAGCCCCCCATTTTCCATCAATTTTTATGGCGGAATAAATATCCTCATAAAATCCATTATTATTTTCAGCTCTTTTACCACCAATTGATTCAGGCCTCCGACCTGTAAAAAAAAGAGTTTCTTCGTCGGTAGAGATAGATGGCTTGTATTCTGGAAAAGGACTATTTATTTTAGGTCCCAAGTTAGTAACATAAACATTTTCTGGCTTACTACTATATGATTTTCCTAAATTACATTCTATTATTTTTTTTTTAACATCATCAATAGCAAAAACATTTGCTCTTTCATGTTGTTTCAAAAAGGTTAAATACAAGTTATAATATTTAATACCATCATCCCAGCGAGAATTTAAGTGATATGTCCATCCTAACCAGTAAGTTAAATCAGAATTTACATTTGGATCTAAAGAGTAAGCCGTTTCAAATGCATTTATAGTTTCTTGCTTTAGTGGATCTATTGTGAACCATATAAATCCGAGCATATAGTTTAATTTAGCGTTTTTAGAATTGATTCGGCTTGCTTCTAATAATGGCCCAAGCGCTTCTTTTAAAAATTTAAATCCAGATTTTCTATAGTCTCTTCTACTAACTGGATAATATTTATTTAAGCTAATATATGTTCGTTTAAAATCATCAAATTCTTTCCGACCATTTTCAAATAATATAGTGCCCTCGTTAAGTTTTTTTAATCCCCACTTCAAATCATGTTTTTTATTTGAAAATGTTAGGTCTTCAAACTCATAGTTTTGACTTATGATACTATGCCAAAAAAAGAGAAAAAAAATTAGAGTTTTTGTTTTATTTTTAAGCCGCATTATTATAATATTTTATAACAACAATTAATTTAAACATTTTTTGCAAACGCTTTATTTTAAAAATAAATAGCCCTACTTATAAAATTACTAAAAATAGAAATGATATTCTTTAGTTCAAAAATAATCTTCTAAACAATGGACTTTTAATTTCTAAAAATTAATTTCAAATAAGTGTGAATTAATGATTATTATTATCTAAGTGCTTTAAAAAGAATGCTATAAAACAAAGCAATCATTTTATAGTTTTGATTGTAAATTTGCAGTATAAATGGCAGCACCCGAACTTTTATATCAAATAGGATTAACCTTAATAGATGGTATTGGGGATGTAAATGCTAAAAACTTATTAGCTTATTGTGGTAACGCAACTGAAGTTTTTAACCAAAAAAAAGAGCAACTTCAAAAAATTCCGGGTATAGGATATATTTTAGCAAGATCTGTTATAAAAAGTAAATCTGTTTTAGAGCAGGCAGAAAAAGAGCTAAGATTTATAGAAAAATATAAAATTGAGCCTTTATTTTTTACAGATGAAAATTATCCAAATAGGTTAAAATATTGTAGTGACAGTCCGATATTATTATATTATAAAGGCAATGCAGATTTGAATTGTCAAAAAATTATTGGGGTGGTAGGAACTCGAAAACCCAGTCATTATGGAAAAGAAAAAACACAAGAATTAATAACTGAATTAAGTCAAACAGGCGCGCTAATTATTAGCGGATTGGCTTATGGGGTAGACGTATTGGCGCATAAAACGGCTTTAGATGTAAATCTTCAAACAGTTGGCGTTTTGGCTCATGGATTAGATCGAATATACCCTCAGTTGCACGATAAAATAGCAAAGCGAATGATAAAGCAAGGCGGATTATTAACTGATTTTAGAAGTGGTACAAATCCTGATGCAGTTAATTTTCCAAAAAGAAACCGAATTGTTGCTGGATTATGTGATGCACTAGTTGTAGTTGAAAGTAAACGAACAGGCGGAAGTTTAATTACCGCAACAATTGCTAATAGTTATAATAAAGATGTATTTGCATATCCTGGTAAAGCGGGCGACTCATTATCAGAAGGAGGAAATGGATTAATAAAAAAAAATAGAGCTGTCTTGATTGAAAATGCAGCTGATTTAATATATGCAATGGGCTGGCAAGAAGAAGATAAAAAAGCCGCTAAAACAAAACAAATTCCATTACAATTGAATTTAACCGCTGAAGAACAATTAATAATAAATTTATTTATTTCGAAAGAAACTCTAAAGATTGACGAAATATCTCAACTTAGCCAATTTCCAATTAGTTTGGTGTCCTCATTATTATTACAATTAGAGTTTAGTAATTTAATCAAAAGTAAGCCAGGAAAAATTTTCGAATTAATTTAGGTAACAAAATTAAATTAATAATTATTTTTATATATTAATCTGAATAAACTTTTAATCAAAATGATTTCAAAAGCTAAAGATTTATAGTATAAGTTTTGCTTTTTTTATTATGACAAAATATAATACCTTCATAACAATATTTATAAAAATTAGTACTTTTTATGCAAATAGATATTGAAGCCGAAAGAAAAGAAATTTTAAATCGTTATAAACGATTAATTAAAGCATGTAAACGCCGATTAGAAAAAGGTGAGAAAGAAATTATTCGTAAAGCATTTGAGGTATCGGTTGAAGCTCACAAAGAAATGCGTCGTAAAAGTGGCGAACCCTATATTTATCATCCCATTACAGTAGCTCAAATATGTGCCGAGGAAATTGGGTTGGGAGCAACTGGAATTGTTTGTGCCTTATTACATGATACTGTTGAGGATACTGATTTATCTCTAGATGATGTTAAAGGATTATTTGGCGAAAAGGTTTCACAGATTATTAATGGTTTAACTAAAATTTCGGGAGTAATTGATAATACCACTTCTATTCAAGCAGAAAATTTTAAGAAAGTTTTACTTACAATGAGCGAAGATATTCGCGTAATTTTAATAAAACTTGCTGATCGATTACATAATATGCGAACGCTAGAGCATATGAAGCGAGAAAAACAAATTAAAATTGCCAGCGAAACATTATTTTTATATGCGCCTTTAGCAAATCGCTTAGGGTTAAATGCAATTAAAACCGAATTAGAAGATTTAGGATTAAAATACACTGATTTAGAAACATATAATGATATAGAAAAAAAATTAAAAGAGACTGAGCCTGAGCGTAAAAAATTTATTCAAAAATTTATCGACCCCTTAAAAGAAATTTTAATAGAACAAGGGTTTAAATTAAAAATATTTGGAAGACCAAAATCTATTTATAGTATTTATAATAAAATAAAAACTAAAAAAGTAACATTCGAAGAAATTTATGATTTATTTGCAATTCGAATTGTAATTGATTCTCCACTTGAAAAAGAAAAGTTAGATTGCTGGAGAGTCTATTCAATTATCACAGATTTTTATCATCCAAGCCCCGAAAGATTGCGCGATTGGATAAGCTCTCCTAAAATTAATGGGTACGAAAGTTTACATACAACAGTTATGGGCCCCGAAGGCAAATGGGTGGAGGTTCAAATTCGAACCAATCGAATGAATGACTTAGCAGAAAATGGATATGCATCACATTGGAAATATAAAGATAGCTTTAGTGAAAAAGAAAGTAAATTAGAAAATTGGCTTTTACGTATTCGAGAAATGTTAGAAAATCCTGACCCTGATGCATTAGAATTTATAGATGATTTCAAGTTAAATTTATTTAGTGACGAAATGTTTGTCTTTACTCCAAAAGGAGATATGAAAACATTGCCTATTAATTCCACTGCTTTAGATTTTGCTTTCGAAATTCATTCAAAAGTTGGCGAGCAGTGTATTGGCGCAAAAGTTAATCACAAATTAGTACCTTTAAGTTATGAATTAAAAAGTGGAGATCAAGTCGAAATTTTAACTAGTGGTAAACAAGCTCCAAAAGATGATTGGCTTAATTACGTTATAACAGCAAAAGCTAAATCTAAAATAAAAGATATTTTAAAAGATCAAAGAAAAAAAGTAGCAAAGGAAGGGAAGGAGATTACTGAACGAAAATTTTTAGAACAAAACTTACAGTTTTCAAAACAGCTTATTAGTGAATTTTGTAACTATTTAAAATTACCATCTGTACAAGAGTTGTTTTATAGAGCCGCTTTAGGTAATGTTGATGCACAAGAAATAAAAGATTTTATTAAGTTTAAAGAAGCGCCAGTAAAAAAAGGAAAGCAAAATGAAATTTCAAAAATAGAACAGCTTGTTACAAGTGCTAGAGGAAAATCTGATATGTTGGTGATTGGCGATGATTTAAAGAAATTAGATTATAATTTATCTCAATGTTGTAACCCAATTCCGGGCGATGATGTATTTGGCTTTGTTACGGAATTAGAAGGGATAAGAATACATCGAGTTAATTGCCCTAATGCAGTTAAATTATTATCAAATTATGCATATCGTGTAGTTAGAGCTAAATGGGTAAACGATAAATTAATTTCTTTTTTAGCCGGATTAAAAATTACAGGTACTGATGAAATAGGAATTGTAAATAATATTACTAAAATTATTTCAAGTGAAAATCATATAAATATGCGGGCTATAAATTTTGATACAGATGGTGGAATTTTTGAGGGTACTATTATGGTATACGTTCATGACACTAAACATTTAAATCATTTAAAAAGTAATCTTAAAAAAATAAAAGGGGTTAATAGAGTAGAAAGAATTGATGAGAAAAGTTAGCGATAACAAGTTAAAGTTTAATAATAATTAATTATTCTTTTATTACTCTTAATTTTAATTTTGTTGCAGGATTACCCTGATAAATCCAATTTTCTTCTAAAGAGGATGTTGCTATACTACCTACCGTTAACAAACTATTTTTTCCTAATCTAACTCCCGGACAAATAACTGTTTTGGATCCAGCCCATGATCCTTCTTCAAATATTATTTCTTCAATAATTAAATCAAAACTTGTTTTTTTATAATTATGGTTGCCGCATAATAAAAGACAACCTTGAGAAATACAAACATTATCTTTTATGGTGACTTTAGCTAAATTATCAATCCAAACATCTTCTCCAATCCAAACATGATTTCCAATAACTAAGTTCCATGGATATTTAATAGATACGTGAGGTTTAATAATAAGGCCTTTACCAATTTTTGCACCAAAAGCTCGCAATAAAAAACGTTTAATACCATAAAACGGGAAAGGCGACTTAATAAAAAAATAATTAATCAAATACCAAATTACTCTTGTATGAAATGGCCTGCCAGGCTTATACCAATCTTTATCAAATTTTGACAAATCAGTTTTTAATAAAGTCATTAAATAATTTTTTATATAAATTTATATTTTTTTCTATTTCTATCTTACTACTAATATACTTAATTGCAGCATTACTTTTTTCTAAATAGTCTTCTTGATTTAATTTTGCCATTTTAGTAATTACATTTATAAATTTCTGAGTATTATTTAAAGGAATAGCAAAACCAGCATTATTTTCTTCCAAATCAACCCAAGGAGTTTGGTCACTAGTTATTACTGGACAACCACATAATAGACTTTCAACAATAGAATGGCCAAAGTTTTCGGAAAGTGTAGGTAAAAACATCATCTGCTCTTCTGCTAAAATAATTTCTAACTCATTGGGATGAAAAATCCCTTTATAATTTATAATAATATTACTTGGCATTTCTAAAATTAAATCCTTGCATTTTTCCCAATAAATTTGATCTTCTTTTGGTCCATAAATATTATAAAAAATCTCTACTTCTTTAATTTTACTCAGTATTTTTAAAGCAAATTTTAAGTTTTTTTTCTCACTTATTCTGGCAATAAAACACAATTTTAGCACATTTATTTGCTTAGACTTTTTTGGGTTTGATTTTAGTTTTTTTGGAAGATTTGAAATCGTAACTATATTGTTTTTTTTATGAAATATTTTTTTTATTTCTTCTTTTTCTTGTAAAGAAGTTGCATGCCAAATTATTTTTGAGTGAATCCCACTTATTTTAGAAAATAAAATAAATAATTTCTTTTTTATCTTTTTTAAAGCAAGAGCACCATCACCAAGCATTCCTCTTGGTGCTAAAATAATTGGAATGTTTTTATAATTAGTATTTAAAATTATTAAGGGAATTATGGAGTAATATTTTGAAAAAAAACTATTTATATACACTATTTCAAAATGCACCCCATCAATTATTTTTTTTATCACGGCATAATTTAGCTTTTTCGAATCAGTATAAAAAATTTCGCAACCTAGCGGAGAATTAATCCATTTATTAGGATCAATATTATCATATTTTTTTTCACTATTTAAATCTTTATTAGTTGTAATTATTTTAAAGTTAAATGTATCATTTAATGAATTTACCAAAGACAAAATAGATTGAATTGGCCCTCCAGCAATATAACCCGGCCAAAACCAATCGATAAAAATTAATATAGTTGGCTTAGTAATCAATTTTATTTTCTTTTATCCAATTATTTAAAACTACTAAATGCCAAATTCGACTCCAAGTTATAGTATCGTCATTATTTAAAAACCCTTTCCATAAATTTAAAATCCCATCTTTATTACAAAAATCATAATTTGAAAATTCAGTGATATTTTTTTCACAAAAAGATTTTAAGTCTTTTTTTAACCAAATTTGCCAAGGGAATGTAAACCCCATTTTTTTTCGGTTAATTATTTCTGATGGCAATAAATTTCCTAAGCTATCAACCAATAATTTTTTTGGCGTATGTGGATATTTTTTTTCATCATTAATTCCTAAAACAAAATCAATTAATTTATAATCTAAAAAAGGCTCTCTTATTTCAAGAGCCTGGGCCATACTCATTTGATCGGTATCTCTAAGTAAAATATTTTGTAAATAAGTAGTTATTTCAGCAACTGAAACCGCACTTAATAAATGTTTTTCTATTTGTGGCACTTCAGAAACGATAGAATTAATTTGTTTAAAAGGGTCTGAATTATTAATAAGTTTATCAAGTTCCTTTTGAGTAAAAATACTTCTGTTTAGGGGGTAGGAAGATTTAAAGTTTATGGTTTGTTGGTTTAAAAGCTCCTCTATTTTATTTCTAGCAACTGAATTTTTACTTTTTTGAATTAAATAGCCTGTAGATTTCCTAAAGAATAAAGGTATAGAATTTATCCATGATTTTTTCTGCAACTCTATCATTCTTTTAAAAATATCATATCCGGCAAATAATTCATCTCCACCAATACCACTTAAGGCCACTGTAACTCCTGTTTTTTTTGTTACTTTAGATACTATATATGTATTAATACCATCTCCGCTTGGATGGTCAATTGATGATAATGCAGCAGGGATTTCATTTAAAAAATCAATCGAACTTAAATTAATATCGGAGTGGTCGGTATTAAACTTAGTTGCAATAATTTTTGCATATTTTGATTCAGAAAATTCACTTTCATCAAAACCAATCGTAAATGTTTTTATTTTTTTTTCGCTTATTTTACTCATTAGCCCAACAACAGCACTTGAGTCAATACCTCCAGATAAAAACGCACCAAAAGGTACATCGGCAATCATTCTCCTTTGAACGGAAAGCGTTAATAATTCATTTGTTTTATCACATATTTCTTTATACGACATTTCTTGAGTTACATTATTTTTTTTTGATGGCGAATAGTAAGAAGATAATGTGGCTTTATCATTACAGTACTCAGCATAATATCCTGGCATTAATATTTTGATGCCTTTAATTATTGTATTTGGAGCAAATACAGTTTGATATAGTGAATATTCTCCGATAAGGTCTTTGTTGAGCGAAAATGATTTAATCCCCGAATGAATAATTGCACGTATTTCACTAGAAAAAATAAAACCCTCTTCACCAAAATAATAATAAAAAGGTTTTACACCCATCCGATCTCGGGCCATAAACAATTTTTTCTCTTGTATATCATAAATGGCAAATGCAAACATGCCATTAAAAAGTTCAAGACATTTATTTCCCCAACGGATATATGCAGCTAAAATCACCTCTGTATCTGAAGTAGTTTTAAAAAAATATGGATTTTCATTTTTTTTATGTCCTGAGCGCTGTAAATCTAGTTTTAATTCTCGAAAATTATAAAGCTCACCATTATAAATAATTACATAGCGAAGATCTTGCGAAAAAAAAGGCTGATTACTTTCTATACTTAAGTCAATAATAGATAGTCTTCTATGACCTAAACAAATCCCCTCATTTTTCCATAGCCCCTCATTATCTGGCCCACGATGTGCAATTATGCCATTCATTTTTTTAATGACAGATTCTATTTTATCGATAGGAAATGTTTTAGAAATAAACCCATTAATACCACACATAATTAATCAAAAAAAGTATAATTAAATAAATTTAAAATTGCAATAAAAAAAGAGACATAAAATTGGATTGGTTAATAAGCATCAGTATAAATTTCAAATAAGTTGTTTATCCATTTTTCTTTATTAATATTTTGAGCCAATTGATGGCTTAAAGCACCCATTTTTAAAAGTTTTTCAGGACTTAAATTTATTATTTTTTTTAATGTGTTTTTTAAGCCTATAATATCTTTTGATTTAAAGGAGTATCCATTTTCAGATTCAACTAAAAAATAATCTTTAGAGCCAATTGAATCACTCAATATCAAAGCCAGCCCTGCTGCAGCAATTTCATGAACAACTACACCCCAAGGCTCAAATCGACTAGGTAAAATAAATACACTACATTGCGCTAATATTCGCTCAATATCATTAACTTGAGTAAATCCAAAATGTTTTATTTTAGGATGTAATATTGGTTTAATATTACCAAGGCCTAAGCACCATAGTTCCCAGTCATTTGGCGTTTCGTTTTGTAAATCAATAAATGCATTCCAAAGGTCTGTAACCCCTTTAAAATCATAATACCGCCCAATAAATAAAAATCTTTTAGGAAATTTATTTATTTTAATTGCAATATTATTTTTATAAATTTTGTTATATAAGTCTAAATCACAACTATAAAAATTTTCTTTAATTTTATTTTTATTAAATCCAAGTTTATTTAAATATTCAGCTTGTCTGTCACCGGCAACCCATCCATGAGAAAATGTATTTAATAAAAAAAAAGGACTTAATGCAATTGCCAAATGTTGTTTTAGATTTCCTCTCCATTGCGTATCGCAAGAAAGTACGGTAGGTATTTTTTTAAAATATAACTTTGTAATTTTTAGATAATCTTTATCCATCCAACCACTGCAAATAATAATATCAGGATTAATATTTTTTATATGCAGAGATAATTCTTTTCGATTATAACTCTTTTTTTCGTAAATATTTATTGTTTTAGGATAATTAAATTCAAAAGGCGCCTCTTTATTTAAAGGCCATCTAATAATATGAACTTCATTATTTTTTGCAAGTTCTTCGCAACACTTTAAAAAGTAAACTGCAATTTCAGAATATAGAAATAGCGCTCTCATTAAACAATATTTACTTCTATTTCTAAAATTACACCAAATTTCTGAGCCACTTGATTAAGGACATAATTTGATAAATTAAATACGTCAATCCCTTTACAGTTTTTTTTATTTACAATAACTAAGGCTTGTTTAGTATGAACTGCGGCATCATTTATTTCGTAACCTTTTAAGCCACATTGTTCAATTAGCCAACCAGCAGCTAATTTAAAATTACCGTTAGGCAAACTGTAAGAAACTAAATCGTTAAATATTTTTTTTAGATCTTCATGTTTTTCTTTAGAAATTTCTGGATTTTTAAAAAAACTTCCGGCATTACCTATTTCATTTGGATCGGGAAGCTTACTTTTTCGAATTCGAATTACAGCATTTGACACATCTTTAATAGTTGGATTTATTATTTTCATTTCGGCTAATTCTAAATTTATGGCTCCATAACTCGTATTAAGAATACCCTGTTTTTTTAATCTAAAATTTACCGAGGCGATTAAAAATTTATTTTTTAGTTCGCGTTTAAAAATACTATCTCGATAACCAAATTCACATTCATTTTTATTAAATATTTTCGTGGTTCCATCGTTTATTGAATATGCCTCTAAATTTTCGAAGACATCCTTAATCTCTACCCCATATGCACCAATATTCTGCATGGGGCTTGCTCCAACACATCCGGGGATTAAGGATAAATTTTCTAAACCACTATAATTTTTATTTAAACACCACATCACAAAATCATGCCAATTTTCACCTGCTCCAACTTTTACAACAACCTCAGCGTTATTTTCCGAAACTAAATTTATTCCTTTTAGATTATTTTTTATAACAATACCCTTAAAGTCTTTCGTAAATAATAAGTTACTCCCTCCTCCAATAATTAATTTTTGATTGGACTGATAGTTTGGCTCTTTTATTAAATTAAAAAATTCTGAAATAGAATTTATTTCTACAAAAAAATCACAAAAAACATCTATACCGAAGGTGTTAAGTTTTTTTAGATTTATATTTTTCTTAATCATATTTGTACAAAAATAATTAATAAAATACGTGTATATTTTCTATCTTTAACCCAATATCAACAAAGTATTTGTTTACAACCAAAAAAATAGCTTTTGTATCTGTTATTAACGATTTAGTTACAGATAATCGAGTAAATAAAACCTGTATGTCACTCATTGAATGCGATTACGATGTTTTATTAGTTGGGCGACAATTATCAAATTCCTTACCCATACCTAACTGGCCTTTTAAAACTATTCGATTAAAAATGATTTTTAAAAAAGGACCGGCTTTTTATTTTTTTTTTAATTTTCGATTATTTTTTGTTGGGCTAATAAAAAAAACTGATTTATTTTACGCTAACGATTTAGACACGCTTGCACCATTGTTTTTGTTGTCTAAATTAAAGAAAAAGCCATTAATTTATGACAGTCATGAGTTATTTTGTGAAGTTCCTGAATTAAAAGATAGTAGAATTAAAAAAGTTATTTGGCAAAAATTAGAAAGGCGCATTATTCCAAAATTAAAAACTTGTATTACGGTAAACGATAGTATTGCTAAAATTTATGAAGAGAAATACAATGTTCCTTTTTTTATTGTTAAAAATATATCAGATTTTGACCAATTTTTTGTACCCAAATCGAGATCAGAATTAAATATACCTAATGATAAAAAAATAATTTTGTTACAAGGTACAGGAATAAATATTGATAGGGGTGCAGAAGAATTAATAGATGCGATGGAGTTTGTTCAAAATGCCATTTTATTAATCATTGGTAGTGGTGATGTGTGGGAGGTATTAAAACAAAAAGTTTCTTCTAAGGGTTTTCATAATAAAGTGATGTTGATTAACAAGTTGCCAAAGTCTGAATTAATACATTACACCTTTAATGCAGATATAGGGTTAAGCATAGATAAAAATACTAATTTAAATTATTTATATAGTTTACCCAATAAAATATTTGACTATATTCAAGCCGAAATTCCTATATTGGCTAGCCGTTTGCCTGAAATTGAGAGAGTTATTTTGCATTATAAAATAGGCGATTTTATTGACAATCACAATCCCAAAACCATCGCTAATAAATTAAACGAAATGTTGTATTCTAAGCAATTGAGTAGCTATAAAAAATATTTGGCTATTGCAAAGAAAGAAATTACATGGAAATCTGAAAAGGAAAAACTTTTAACGATAATTAAGAATATATAGACCTTATTTTTCAAAAGAGAATATCAATAAATAATGTAACTTTATATTATATAATTTTATGGAATTTTCAGCAAAACAAATAGCTCAAATTTTAAGTGGAGTAGTAGAAGGCGATGAAAATATTATCGTTTCAAATCTTTCAAAAATTGAAGAGGGAACGAAAGGCACATTGTCTTTTTTAGCAAATCCGGCTTACACAAATTATATATATTCTACCGATGCTAGTATTGTTATAGTGAATAAAACTTTTATTCTTGAAAATCCGGTTAAGTCATCATGTACATTAATTAGAGTTGAGAATGCCTATGAATCTTTTGCTAAATTATTAGAATTATATAATCAAATAAGTACTGAAAAAGATGGGATAGAACAACCTAGTTTTATTTCGCCAAATTCAATTATGGGTAACAACTGTTATGTTGGCGCATTTGCTTACATAGGTCAAAATGTATCAATCGGAAATAATGTAAAAATTTATCCTCATGTATATATTGGCGATAATTGTACAATAGAAAATAATACAACCTTATTTTCTGGAGTAAAAATTTATCATAATTGCAAGGTAGGAAAGAATTGCACCATCCATGCCAGCACCGTGGTTGGAAGCGATGGTTTTGGGTTTGCACCAAATAATGAAGGCCATGTTTTTACCAAAGTGCCTCAAATTGGCAATGTTATAATTGAAGATGATGTTGAAATAGGATCAAATTCCTCTATAGACAGAGCAACCTTAGGTTCTACAATTTTAAGAAAAGGAGTTAAATTAGATAATTTAGTTCAAATTGCTCACAATGTTGAGATTGGAGAAAATACTGTTATCGCTGGCTTATCTGGTGTCGCTGGCTCTACTAAAGTTGGAAAAAATTGTATGATTGGCGCTCAGGTTGGTATTGCGGGTCACTTAAGAATTGCAAATGGAGTTAAAATTGCTGGACAATCTGGATTAGGATCAAGTATTGATAAAGAAGGTGAGATTTTACAAGGCTCACCTGCTTTTAATATAGGAGAATTTAAAAGAAGCTATGTTATTTTTAGAGGCCTAACAAAGTTAAATGATAAAGTATCTGATTTAACAAAAAAAATAAATCCAAAATGAAAGTAGATATTTTAGCAATTGGTATTCATCCAGACGATGTTGAATTAAGTTGTAGTGGTACTATTGCTAAGCATATTGCATTAGGAAAAAAAGTAGGGATTTTAGATCTTAGTCTCGGAGAATTAGGCACGAGAGGCAATGCCGAGTTAAGATCAATAGAAGCTAATAAAGCTGCAAACATACTAGGCGTTTCTTTTCGAACGCAATTAAATCTAAAAGATTGTTTTTTTGAAAACAATGAAGCACATCAAAAAAAAATAATAGAAATTATTCGTAAGCATCAACCCGAAATTATTTTGTGTAATGCCATTAGCGACAGGCACCCTGATCATGGACGCGCTTCAAAATTAGTTTCCGACGCTTCTTTTTATAGTGGATTAAAAAAAATAGAAACCCATTCAGATAATAAAATTCAACAAGCTTGGCGGCCAAAGGCAGTTTATCATTATATACAAGACCAGTATATTCATCCAGACTTTGTAATTGACATCAGCGACTTTATCGACATAAAACATAAAGCCATCATGGCCTATTCATCACAATTTTATAATCCATCATCTAACGAGCCAGAAACGCCAATTTCTAGTAAACATTTTATCGAAACCATCAATAGTAAAATGTCAATTTTAGGAAGAGATATTGGAGTTAAATTTGCTGAAGGATTTACCGTAAATCGTTATCCTGGTGTAAATAGTTTGTTCGATTTATTATAATTTAAAATCTTTTGTATTTGACCAAAAAATTAAAAATAACTAAGACTTACTTTTTGTTTCGTCACTTTTAGTTTAGCTTTTTTATTAAAATAAATAGCCATATTTCGGTCAACATGTCCTGCCGGAAAATTAAAACATACCGGATAATTATATTCTTTTACAGCGTCTAAAATAATTTCATTAGCAGCTTTTCCGAAAGGTATTGTATTGTCTTTCATATCGCTCATCGCTCCAACAATTAAACCCTTTAATTGGCTCAGTTTATTGCTTCTCTTCAATTGTAGTATCATTCTATCAAGATGATAAAGCTGCTCATCTATATCTTCAATAAAAAGTAATTTGTTTTTAGTTGAAATGTTATCAAAACTTCCGCTAGCAGCATACAACAAAGATAAATTTCCACCAACAATTTCTGCTTCAGCATAACCAATTCGATTTAATGAATTTGTTGGAATTGTATAATTGATTTTTTTTCCGAACAACAGCTGTTTAATAGAATCAGTAGCAGTATCATTTTTGGTAAACTGAAAAGCCATAGTGCCGTGAATAGAAGAAATTTTTAGTTGACAAAATCTGTTGTGAAGAATAGTCGAATCGCTGTATCCTATTAACCATTTTGGATATTTTAATAATGGTTTAAAATTAACTACATCCATTATCCGCATTGTGCCATAGCCTCCACCTGCAATAAGAATAGCTTTTGCTTTTTTGTGCTGAAGGGCCCATTGCAAATCTTTAGCCCTTTCTTCATCCGTACCAGCAAATTGATGATGAGTTTTAAAAATATTTTCTCCTAATTCAACGTTTAATCCCCAACTCTCTAAAATAGTAATGGCAGGCCGAATAGCTTCTAAATTTCTTGCGCGTGCAGTAGCAATAATTAATATAGTATCGCCTTTAATTAAATATGGAGGAATAATTACCATATTATTTTTTTTGACTCATTTTTAGTTTACGAGTCGAAGATTTTATTTTCGTTTTTTTTAAATTTTTTTTTAAGGAATTTAATTTTTCTTTTTCTGCTTTTTTTGAATGAAATAAAATATTCTTTAAGTTTTGTTTATACTTAGGATGAAGTGGTTCATTTTCAACACGAACATGAAACCAAAATTGGCCAGTTTTAATTCGATAAATCTGCATTTCGGAAACCCCAAATTTTTCGGCTATTTTTTTTAATGATAATTTGCGCTTTGGATCCCAAACCATTTTTTTAAGTTCAATAATACTTTTTTCGTTTAATTTTAGGGAATGAACACTTTTTAAAATTGCTTTTCTTTTTCTTGCTAAGATAGAGTTAGGGCTATTTGTAACATGACTACGGTGGGCTTGTTTTGTTACCCAAATTAAATTATCAACATGATCATTTAAATAATTATGATCTTTATGTATTACTGAATTGTGTTTTGATGATGGCTTTTTTAAAAAAGCCTTAGCCACTTCTTTAAATAAAAAAAGAGCTCTACTTTTTCCTTTTTGTCTTGTATTGAACCTATAATATCCACCAGTTGGCAAAAAAGACCTCTTCTCTATCAGTCCTTTATTGTTTTTTAAAACGCCAAATCGACCATGATTAGAAATCATGTAGGCAACACTTGGTTTTTTACCATTAATCATTATTGGTTTCCAAATCTCTTTTTTATTATTCATATTGAATTTTGTTTAATAGATATACTTACCTTTGTATATGGAATTTTATTATTGTAAAAGTAAATAAAAAAAACATAGGCACATAAATTACAACGCGACTATATTGTATAACCAGCGAAATGAATATTAAATTTAAACGAACTATAGTAACAGCAGCACTTCCATATGCAAATGGACCTGTTCACATTGGCCATCTGGCTGGCTGTTATTTGCCTTCAGATATTTATGTGAGATATTTAAGAAGTATTGGTCACAACGTGAAGTTTATTTGTGGAAGCGATGAGCATGGAGTACCAATAACAATTAAAGCAAAAAAAGAAAATATAAGTCCGCAAGCCGTTGTTGATAAATATCATAAAATAATGGGCGATTCTTTTCAAAGCTTTGGAATTTCTTTTGATATTTATTCGCGAACAAGTTCAAAAATTCACCATCAAACGGCTTCTGATTTTTTTAAAGTTTTATACGAAAAAAATAGTTTTACTGAGCAAGTTACCGAACAATACTATGACGAGGCCGCGCAACAGTTTTTAGCAGATAGATATATTATAGGCACCTGTCCCAAATGTTCAAATATAAATGCATATGGCGATCAATGCGAACAATGCGGCTCAACCTTAAGTCCAACCGATTTGATAAATCCTAAGTCTACTTTATCAGGAGCCGAACCCGTTTTAAAACAAACTAAAAATTGGTTTTTACCTTTAGACAAGTTACAGCCAAAAATAAAAGATTATATAGAAAAACATAGCGATTGGAAATCAAATGTTTATGGCCAATGTAAAAGTTGGTTAGATACTGGCGATGGACTTCAGCCTAGAGCGATGACTCGAGATTTAAATTGGGGAGTTCCGGTTCCAATAAAAGGGGCTGATGGAAAAGTATTATACGTTTGGTTTGATGCGCCAATAGGATACATTTCTGCAACAAAAGAATTATTGCCCGACACCTGGCAAGACTATTGGAAAAAAGACGATACGCGCTTAATACATTTTATAGGAAAAGACAACATCGTTTTTCATTGTATTATTTTTCCTGCAATGCTTATGGAACACGGTGATTTTATTTTAGCAGAAAACGTGCCAGCAAATGAATTTTTAAATTTAGAAGGCGAAAAAATTTCTACTTCCCGCAACTGGGCAGTATGGCTTCACGAATACTTAGAAGAATTTAAAGATAAACAAGATGCCTTAAGATATTCTTTATGTGCTAACGCCCCTGAAACAAAAGATAACGACTTTACTTGGAAAGATTTTCAAACTAAAAATAATTCAGAGTTAGTAGCAATTTTTGGAAATTTTATTAATCGTACCTTGGTATTAACGCATAAGTTTTATAATGGAAATGTACCTGAAGCCAAAACATTTTCTGCACTCGATTTAGAAGTATTAAAATCTTTAGCAGAAGCACCTGATAAAATTTCAGCAGCAATACAACAATTTAAATTCAGAGAAGCAATTACTGAATGGATGAATTTAGCCCGAATAGGAAATAAATATTTAGCAGAAACAGAGCCTTGGAAATTAATAAAAACAGACGAAGAGCGAGTAAAAACGATTATGAATATTGCATTACAAATCTCATGCAATCTAGCAATTTTATCTGAGCCTTTTTTGCCTTTTACTTCTATTAAATTATTTTATTTATTAAACATTAAGCCAATCAACTGGAATCAAGCAAAGCAAACTAATAATATTCCGCATCCTCATTTAATTAATAAAGATGAATTATTATTTTCTAAAATAGAAGATTCAGAAATTGAATTTCAGCTACAAAAGTTACAAAAAAGTAAAATTATGAACGAGAATGTTAAAGACGCACAAGCTATTAAAACCGAAACTTCTTTTGATGAATTTTCAAAAATGGATATTAGAACAGCTACTATTATAGAAGCGGAAGTAGTTCCTAAAACAGATAAATTATTAAAGTTACTTCTTGATACAGGTATTGATAAAAGAACAGTGGTTAGCGGCATTGCAAAATATTATAATCCTAAAGATATTATCGGACAACAAGTGTGTTTATTAGCAAATTTAAGCCCAAGAATAATTAAAGGGATTGAAAGTAAAGGCATGATATTAATGTCTGAAAACATAGATGGCGAATTAAGTTTTGTTTCTCCAGTTAAATCAAATGTTTCAAATGGCTCAACGATTAAATAAATATTTGGTCGCATCTTTATTTTTTTGTGTATTGATTAATGGAATTTTAGCACAAAATAACGATCGCGTTGGCGATAAAGAATATAAAGACAGAGCTCAGCATGAAAGATTTTATAGAAGAAGAAATGTTGTTTCGGCTTGGCAAATTAATCAATTAAAGAATGGGGCTTTGGTGGTTAGATTAAAAACTAATCAAGCTTTAATAGATGCTTTAATAAAAAGTAATAATATTCAATTAGCCGAGCAAAAGCGATTAGAGATATTAGGTGTCAATTTAAATATTGTCAGAGCGTATTATCATTTATATAATTTTAGTAAAGTTTATTTTATCTATAGTAATTTTACCGATACATTATTAAAAGGGGCAAGAGCTGGTTTTTTTTTAGATACGAATTTAGCAATAGATCAAACCATCAGATTAAATGAAAAATTTTATTTATTAGCCGAAACAGACAAGGTCTATAATTCTTCTATTGGTTTTGTTAAAGAAGAAAATGCAGGCTTTCAAATAGAAAAAGGATCACCTTCTGGCATTGAATTTCCCATTGTAATTAAAAATAAATATGGCCATCAATTAAAGCAGCCTTTTCCCTATTATTCTGATTTAAAGTTTAGCCCCAAAATTGACCCTGTTGTTTATGTTAATTATTACGGCAAGCTTATCCCTTACCATATCGATAGACCCAGAGCTTTAAATGATAAGGAAAGTTATTTAATTAATAATAATTTAATTAGGTTGGTCATTCCTAAAATGTTTGCTTACCAAAAATTTGCTGCAATTGTTGATAATTTAAATTCTAATTTAATTTATTTTTATCAAGCAAATCCAAGCCCCGAAAGAAGCAAACATTATTTAGATGCAATTCCTTTTTTATATTAAAAAAAATTATTTTTTCGAAAGAATCAATTCATCAATAATATTTTTTGCTCCCCCCAATTTATCTACTATAAATAATAAATAGCGAACATCCAAACAAATAGTTCGATTTAATTCACCATCAAATGCAATTTTGTGACTCAACGCCTCGTAGTTTCCATCAAAGGCTAAGCCAATTAATTCGCCTTTTGAGTTAAGCACAGGAGAACCTGAATTCCCTCCTGTAATATCATTTGTTGTAATAAAAGAAACTACAATGTCATTTGTTTTTGTGTCAACATATTGCCCATAATCTTTGGTATTAATTAATTCTATTAATTTAGCAGGGGCATCAAATTCATAATCTCCAGGAACATATTTTTCCATCACCCCGCTTAGTGTGCAAACCTCGCTATATTTAACACCATCTTTAGGTGAGTATGATTTTACATTTCCAAATGAAACACGCATAGTTTGATTTGCATCAGGATAAAGTACGCTCCCTTTCTTCATATCTAAAATCCCTTTAAGATAAAGGTTTTGAAACCCATAATTTTTTGCATTAAACTCATTAAATTTTGGTAAACATTTATTATTATAATTATCAGCAAAAGCTCGAGCTGTAATATATGCAATGTCTCTTTTTAAAATTCCAGTATCTGGTTTGGCAATAAAGGCATTCCATTTGGATTCGTTTAAAATAAAACTATTTTCAAAAAGAGCTTCAGAAAAACGCTTATAAGTTAGCTCTTCATTTATACTGCCATAATTAGTTTTTATTCTTTTGTAAAAATCATCAAATGGTATTTGAGTGCCTTCAACTTCCATTACAAAAGCTTTTAATACGTGTGCTAAAATATTTTTATCTGAAGCTATATTTTCTCCTTTAATAAATCGATCGTAATTTGATTTTGTCGAAACTATAGCTTTATTAATTGCTTCTTGTGAATTTGCTGTACTAGTTAATGCAGCTTCTAATGTTTTTAAACTTGAAGCAAATGCCAGTATAGGCGAGCCCATTATCCCTTCAGAAAAATAAACTTTACTTTTTGCATAAGGCGTCCAGGCATCGTAATTTGCTTTTATACTATCAAATAAATTATTATATTTTGGTTTGTCTTTTGCCCAATTGACGAAAGCGGCTTCTTCTTTTTGTTTAAGACCAATTACATTGTGCTTTATTAATTGTTTAGTTTCTCCATCAAAAAATTTCCAGTAATTAGCAATGCCAGCATAAGAACTTGCTAACTTAATTTTAACAGCTGGGTCTTTTACCATTTCTGCTAACATAAATTTTAATCGGGCTTCACGCAATTTAACTAAACTTGGATTATCAATATCGTTTTTAAGTTTAATGCCGAAAGATGTTTCGTAACGATTTGTTCCACCAGGATATCCATATATCATGGCATAGTCTCCATCATTTAATCCTTTTATCGATACTGGTAAAAAATGCTTTGGTTGGTATGGCAAATTGCTTGCTTTATATTCTGTTGATGCTTTTCCTGTCGAATCCATATACACTCTAAAAATAGAAAAGTCGCCAGTGTGTCGAGGCCATTCCCAATTATCGGTATCGCCTCCAAATTTACCTATACTCTCTGGTGGAGCGCCTACTAAACGGACATCTTTGTAACGTTGGTAGGTAAATTGCAAAAATTGATTGCCTTTAAAAAAGCTACTAACGCGAACTTCAAATCCAGTACCTTCTGACGCTTTATTCGACATTTCCATTAAAATGGCAGGCAATTTAGTTGTAATCTCATTCTGGGCTACAAGTTTTAATTTAGCAGTTACAGACTCTGTTACATCTTCTATTTTAATTAAAAATTGTACACTTAATCCCGGGCAAACAATTTCTTCTTGCTTAGATTTTGCCCAAAAGCCATCTCTTAAATAGTTATGAGAAACAGAACTTGAGGAAGCAATATTATCATAACCGCAATGATGGTTGGTAAACAATAACCCTTCTTTACTAACTAATTCAGCTGTGCAACCGCCACCAAATAAAACAATGGCATCTTTAATGCTATTTTTATTAATGCTATATAATTGGTCTTTGCTGAGTTTAAGTCCGCGCTTTACCATATCTGCATATGTTTTTTCGCCAATTAAATGTATCAAAAACATTCCTTCGTCTGCTTTTACGTTATTTAAACTAAGCGAAATGCTTAAAATTAAAAGGGCACTTATTTTTTTCATATGTATAGAAATTAATTACTTAACAAAAATAACATTGAATTTGAAATAAATTAGTATAATTTACAATTTTTCAATTCGTCTAACTATAAAAATTATTATTTATTTAATAAACTTCTTGTTATTTTAACAACAAGGGCTCGAGGGGTAAATCGAATAGCATGCACCATAATTAAATTTATTAAGCCATGTATTGCAACTGTTTTGCCTTTCATCATTGCTTTATATCCAAATTCAGCTACATGCAGCGAACTAGGTATTCTTTTACTTTTAAATAATTTGCTTTCTCCCATATCTGCATTTTCTTTAAATCCACTTTCTGTGGCTCCAGGACATAAAGCTGTAACACTAATTCCGAATGCCCGAACTTCACTATCAACCGCCTCCGAAAAACTTAAAACATATGCTTTGGTAGCAAAGTAAACTGCCATCAAAGGCCCCGATTGAAATGCCGCTGTAGATGCAACATTCATAATCTTTCCTTGTTTTCGTTTAATCATATCTTTTAAATACAATTTTGTAAAATTAGTAAGTGCAGTTATATTTAAATCTATCATTTGAGATTCCTTATCCCAATTGGTTTCGCAAAACATGCCATAATCACCAAAGCCGGCATTGTTTATCAAATAGTCGATTTGAATATTATTTCGAGTGGTTTCATCATAAACTAATTGAGCCGCATTTTTTATGGACAAATCTAATCCAATTACATAAACCAAAATTTTATAATTTTTTTCAAACTCAAGTTTTATTTCATCCAACTTAGATTTATTTCTTGCTACTAAAACTAAACTATCTCCTTTTGATGCATGCACTTTCGCAAGTGCTAGGCCAATACCATTTGATGCGCCTGTTATTAATGCTGTTTTCATTTTAATTTTTAATTTTACAAACTTACAATTGATCGGGCGAATGTACAAGTATAATTTATTTCATACTCATCTTATAAAAATCAGTTTAATTTGTGCTAAAACAAAAACTAATTCACAAGACTTTAATTTAATTAGTTTATAATTCAGCCAATTCTAACAGTTTTTAATTTATTCTACAAAAGCCATTTCGCTTACAAAAACAGGGCTTTAACCGATAAAAAACAAGCGTTTATTAAACTATTTTTATACAGTAAAAAAAAAAGAATTTTTATGTCAATTTATATATGTGTTTATTTGTAATTTTAATTTAAAAGAACTTAAACTTAACTTTATAATAACGCGCATAATTTTTAATAATCAATAATTTTAAAAAAACCAAAATGAACAAAATCAAACTTTTATTAGCAGTATTTTTTTTACTAAACTTATCTAGCATTTATTCTCAATGCGCCCTTTATACATTTAAATCTGGGTCTGGATCAATTTGTGCAAACGACCAAGTAACGTTAACTGCACTTGCCGTTCAACCAAATTATGGTAACGGTAACCAAGGTGCCTTAACAGTTAGTGGAACCACTTCGGTAGATGCTACACGCTCTGCAGTTTTTGGTGCAATTGGTGTAGTAGGCAGCAACTCAATTCAAGTAGCAAGCGCTTCTGGTTTTGCAATTGGTAACGAGGTATTAATTATTAGCATGCAAGATTCTACTAAAAGTAATTCAAACGTTACCGGTAGATATGAGTTTAGAATTATTTCAGCTATTTCGTCAAACACATTAACGTTTACTCAGCCTTTAGTAAATACTTATTTAGTAAATGCGGCTACAAAGCATCAAGTTATTTTGGTGCCTAATTATTCTAACGTAACTGTTAATAATGGTGGTCTTTTAACTTGTAGTAACTGGGATGGAACTACAGGTGGCGTTTTGTGTTTTAGATCAAACGGAAATTTAACTGTTAATTCTGGCGGTATTATTTCTGCATCAGCTAAAGGATATAGAGGTTTATCTCATGCTGCCTTATGGAGAAATAAAAATGGCGCTCAGGGTGAAGGTATTTATGGACAAGGGTTTATTGGCGGTAATTCAAATGGCTCAAATGGGTATTGGAATTTACCAAATGGCAATGGCGGTGGCGGTGGCACTGGTACTGGTGATGCAGCTGGTGGCGGAGGAGGTTCTTACGGCTCTTTAGGTACTGATGGAGCTGATTGGGGTAGTCATTTTAAAGGTAGAAAAGGCGATACGATTAGCAACCCTGGAGTTACACGTTTATATTTTGGTGGAGCAGGTGGCGAAGGTGGTGGAGATGAAGATGGTGGTTCCCCAGGAAAAGGTGGAAATGGTGGTGGTATTATTTATATTTCTGCAGTTTCAATAACTATTAATGGAAATATTTATAGTAATGGCGAAAATGGTGGTAATGGAAGTAATGCTGGTGGTGGTAGTGGAAGCGGTATGGGTGGCGGCGCAGGAGGTTCAGGCGGCACAATAGAATTAGGATTAAATACGTTTTCTGGTGCAGGAAATAGCATAGCAGTTTCTGGTGGCGCGCTAGGTACTGGTAATGGCGGCGGTAATGGTGGCGCTGGCGGAAATGGCAGAATTCGTTTCAATATGACTTCAGCTCCTCCGGTAACTACTCCAATAGCTTTTCAAGGCATTCCTTCTCCAATAGCTGGGGTTACCTTTAGTTGGTCTACTGGCGCAACAACTTCTAGTATTGTTGTTTCTCCTACTGTAACTTCTGGTTACACAGTTGTGGTTACTTCTACTGCAGCTTGCTCTGGTTTAAGTTCAAGTCAAAATTTAACGGTTAACCCACAAACAGCTACTTTAACAGTAAACACGCCTACTGTGTGCGCTGGTTTTCCCGCAACCTTAATTGCTAGTGGTGGTGGTTTAATTCCTAACTCAATTCCTAACTTAGTTGCATATTACAAATTTGACGAAGGAACTGGTCTTAATACCGCAGATTTAAGTGGAAATAATTTAACTGGTACATTAGTAAATACTCCTGTATGGGGCGCATCAACTGCATCAATTCTTCCTTCTGCAGGTAATGCATTAACTTACAATAATTCAAACAGTTATGTAAATATTGCCGATGCACCAATTTTATCGTCACTTCAAAATTCATTAACTATCGAGGCTTGGGTTTACCCTACCGATAATTCAAATAACACAATTATTGATAGAGCAAGTTATAATTTTTTATTCCAAACGCATGCAAACGGACAACCGGGCTTAGGGTTTTATAATCCAAATACTAATTGGCAATATAGCACAGCCTCTGTGCCAATTAATGTTTGGTCGCATGTGGCTGTAACTTGGGAACATAATGGCACAAATGGCATATTAAAATTTTATATTAATGGTGTTTTTTCTAATCAAATATCAATTAACAATACATTATCTTTTAATGCTGGTAATATAAATATCGGTCGCCAAGAGCCAAATTCTTGCCAATGTAATATATTTGGTGGTAAAATTGATGAGGTAAAAGTTTGGAATACAAGCAGATCTCAAGCTCAAATTGCTGCCGACAGAAATTTTTCTTTGCATTCTTATTCTTGGTCTGGTGGTATTTCAAACGGAGTTCCTTTTACGCCTACAACATCGGCTTCTTATACCGTATCAAATCAATTCGGTTGCGCTACTCCTGTTTCGGTATTAGTTTCGGCACCACCTTTAGCAATTAGTAATCCTAGTGCAATTTGTCCTGGTGGCGGCCCGGTAGTTTTAACTGCAAGTGGCGCAAGTTCTTATACTTGGAGCACTGGAAGTAATAACGCGACTATTTCGGTTACCCCTTCCATAACAACTACTTATACAGTAATCGGTACTGCGCCTAACGGTTGTTTTATTTCAGAATTTAGAACAGTGGTCGTAAATGTTGTGCCAACTATTTCAATCATTAATCCGGGTACTATTCCTAATTGTACTTCCGCTACATTAACTGCTTCAGCTCCAATGATAGGTTCTGGCGGAGTTATCACCTACTCAAACGGCTATGTCATTCATACCTTTACTTCTACAGGGACATTTAATATGCCTTTAACTGGCGCGGTACAAGCTTTAATAGTAGCAGGCGGTGGCGGCGGCGGAAGCGATATGGGCGGTGGCGGCGGCGGCGGCGGAGTTATTTATTCGCCTAATTTAGTTGTAAATACTGGTTCATATAATATTGTAATTGGCGCAGGTGGTAACGGAGCTCCTGCAGGTGTTGGCCAAGTTAGAGGCTTTAATGGACAAAATTCATCTGCATTTTCTTTTACTGCTATTGGGGGTGGCGGCGGCGCATCAAATCATGATGGATCTACTAATCCTGCTGGAAATGGGGGAAGTGGCGGCGGAGCATCAGGAGGTGCTCAAGCTCCTAACGGTGGAAGTACCGGCGGCGGCGGATACGGCGGTGGTAGTGCTGGAGTTGGGACTGTAGGTCAAGGGTATAATGGCTCTTTCGGAATATGGGCATGGTATCCAGGTGGTGGCGGCGGTGCTGGTGGCGGCGGTTTAACCCAGCCGGCAACTGGTGGCCCTGGAATTAGACACCTCGCAATTAGTCCTTTCTATTGGGCTGGAGGCGGTGGCGGTTCAGGTTATGTTTCAAACGGAGGTAATGGTGGAATAGGTGGTGGCGGCGGCGGTGCTGTTGGAGTAACAACTGGTGGAGCTGGATTCAATAATGGATCACCTGGTGGCGGTGGAAACCAAAATTCACAGACAAACAGGCCAGGAGGTAACGCTGGCGCAAACACTGGCGGCGGCGGCGGCGGCGGATCCCATTATAATAGTAATAATAATGGCGGTAATGGCGGTTCAGGTATCGTATTAATAAAATATTTAATGCCTGCTAACCCAGCTTACTCGTATACTTGGTCTAATGGTGCTAATTCTTCTAGCATTGTTGTTTCACCAACTATAAATACTACATATTCAGTAACTTTAACAAATACAACGGGCTGTTCAGGCAATAGTAGCGTAATTACTTTATCTGTTACGCCTTTAAATATTCAAATTTTAAATCCTGGCACCATACCAAATTGTTCATCTGCTACATTAACTGCTATTGCACTTGGAAGTTCACTAACAATACAAACTTATACACAAGTTGGAGCAAATTCAATTACAGTTCCTGCAGGCGTTACATCTTTACAATATTTAATAGTAGCTGGCGGAGGTTCAGGCGGAGTAGATAATGGCGGTGGTGGAGGTGGGGGCGGTGTTTTAACCGGAACTATTTCTGTAACCCCAGGTCAAACTTATAGTATAAATGTAGGTGCTGGTGGGGCCGCAAGATTAGGAGCTTCTAATGATGGTCCCGGTAATAATGGTGTTAACAGTTCAGCTTTTGGACTAACTGCAATAGGAGGAAGCGGAGGAACAGGTTGGGTTAATACCGCATTACCTCCCGGTTCTACTACATATACTGGCGGATCTGGTGCTGGTCAAAGTACAAGTGATGGCGGTGTTAATAGTGTTGGAGCAGGAGTACCAATTTCTGGTCAAGGATATGCCGGAGGAACAGCAATATCAGGTTATGCCGGAGGCGGAGGTGGTGCAGGTGGTGCAGGTGGCAATGCAAGCCCAGGAAATGTTGGTGCAGGAGGAGAAGGTCTTAACGTTGGCGCTATATTCGGGTTTTCGATTGGTGTTAACGGATATGTTGGTGGTGGTGGAGCAGGTGGGTTTGACATTCCAAATAATTTTTCTTCCTCTTTACCATTCACAAGAAATGGAACTGTAAAAAAACTTACTCAAACAGCAGAAGACCCTTGTCCAAATAACACTGGTGCTGGAGGAAACGGGTCTAATCATGATAATCAAACTAGTGGCGCTGGAGGCTCAGGTATTGTAATCATTAAATATAATTTACCTAGCGTTAGCAACCTAACTTATAGTTATACTTGGTCAAATGGTGGCGCAAACTCATCTAGTATTGTGGTTTCTCCAACAGTTAATACTTCTTATTCAGTAGTCTTAACAAATTCTGCGGGTTGTTCAGCAAATAGTTCTCCAATTACTTTATCTGTTACGCCTTTAAATATTTTAGTTACTGCATCACCTTCTTTAATTTGCAATGGCCAATCTGCTACTTTAACAGCATCTGCCCCAATTTTAGGTACTGGTGGTTCTATGACAATTTTAAATGGTTATGCAATTCATACATTTACTAATGTAGGTGCATCTACTTTTACTCCCCCTTCTGCAGTTTCGGTTGAATATTTAATCGTTGCAGGTGGCGGTGGTTCAGGTACTTCTAATGGAACTGGAGGCGGTGGCGGCGGCGGTGTTTTAACCGGAACTACAAATTTAGTGGGCGGTCAAGTTTATACAATTACTGTTGGAGCCGGTGGTGCAGGAACTCCTGCAAATAACCTATCAACCCCAGGTAATAATGGTCAAAATTCTTCTGCTTTTTCGCTTGTCGCTTTGGGTGGCGGCGGATCTGGAAGTGAAGGAGCTCAAGTCGTTCGAAATGGTAACGTCGGCGGTAGTGGCGGCGGTGGAGTAAGAAGCGGTTTAGGTGGAGCAGGAACTGCAGGCCAAGGTTTTGCTGGTGGTTCAAACGTTAACGATGGAGGTCCACATTACTCAGGTGGTGGTGGCGGCGGAGCCGGTGCAGCAGGTACAAATGGATCGGCCGGAACATTAGGTGTTGGCGGTAATGGAATACAAAGTGCAATTTCTGGAACAGCTACTTACTATGGTGGTGGTGGTGGTGCTGGTTCATACAGTGGTATGGCAAGTGCTGGTGCTGGTGGTTTAGGTGGTGGCGCCATGGGCGGAACAAATCCTTCCGATGGCCGAAATAGAAATGGTTCGCCAAATACTGGTGGAGGTGGCGCTGGTACAGGAAATCTTGGTAATCCAGGAGGTAGTGGCGGTTCAGGTATTGTTATTGTTAAATATCTAATTCCAGCTTCTCAAAATTATACATATACTTGGTCAAATGGCGGTGCAAATTCTTCTAGCATCGTTGTAACACCAAATACAAATACAAATTATTCAGTGGTTTTGTCTAACACATCAGGATGTTCATCACCATTAATTAGCCCAATTACATTATCTGTAACTCAATTGCAAGCGCCAATTACTGGTATGAGCACAGTTTGTGCAGGTATTACTGTAACTTTAAATACGGCAATTTCTTCTACTCCTGCAACAGGAGGTGTAATTACCTATTCAAATGGCTACACTATTCATACATTTACTTCGAACGGAACGTTTAACGCGCCTTCTAATCAAAATATTGAGTATTTGGTAGTTGCTGGTGGCGGCGGATCTGGTGGTTTTGGCGGCGGCGGCGGTGCCGGTGGCGCAATATTAGGTTCAGCTAATGTTTCTGGAACTTTTGCAGTTGTAGTGGGTGCCGGCGGAAATGGTGAATCATCAAGCGATGGAGGCGGATCAAATGGAGCAAATTCTTCATTTAACTCCGTAGTTGCTATTGGTGGTGGAACGGGCAGGCACTCTGCATTAGGAACCAATGGTGGTTCTGGTGGCGGAAATGGCTATGGAACGGCTTCACCAACTAGTAGTTTTGTTGCAGGGCAAGGAAGTAGTGGTGGTTTTGGAAACAATACAGGTCCAGGTTACCCCGGTGGTGGCGGTGGCGGTGCAACAAGTGTTGGAGGAAATGCTTCAGCTAATTCAGGTGGCACAGCAGGTAATGCTGGCGCTGGATTATTATCAACTATATCAGGTGCCCCGGTTTATTATGCAGTTGGAGGTCCAGGATCAGCAAGATCTGGAGGAGTTAATGGTACACCAGCAACTGGAGGTTCTTCTGTTGGTCAGGATGGCGCTCCGAATAGAGGAAATGGCGGCGGTGGAGGCTTAGTTCAATGGGTTGGTAAAAATGGAGGTTCAGGTGTTGTAATTATACGATACCAACCAATTTCAGTTGCATCATACACTTGGTCAAACGGAGCAAATACGCAAAGTATAACCATTAACCCAACAGTAACAACAAGTTATTCAGTTGCATTTACAACCACAGCGGGCTGTATTGGAACAAGTACTTTAGCAACTGTAAATGTTAATCCATTACCAGTGGTAAGCATCTCAGGTTCAAGTGCAATTTGTGTTGGCCAAACAGCCACATTAGTTGCTAATGGAGCTAATACTTATACATGGAGTAATGCATCTACAGCATCAAGTATAACTTTATCACCAGCATCAAACACCTCATATTCATTAACAGGAACAGCAGCTGGCTGTATTGGTTCAGCAACAACAAATTTAATTGTTAATGCAAACCCAATAATCACAGTAAACTCAGGTGCAATTTGTGCAGGACAAAACTTCACGATTAATCCAAACGGAGCAAATACCTATACCATACAAGGCGGTAATGCAGTGGTTAGTCCAGCAGCGAACACTTCTTATACAGTATCAGGAACAAGCACGGCAGGATGTGTATCACAAGCTTTTGCAACCAGTAACTTAACGGTTAATCCTAACCCAATCATCACGGTTAATAGTGGTGCTATTTGTGTAGGCCAAAACTTCACCATCAATCCAAGCGGAGCAAATACTTATACCATACAAGGAGGTAATGCGGTGGTAAGTCCATCTATTAATACAAGTTATTCAGTAGTAGGATCAAGCAGTGCAGGATGCTTATCACAAGCCTTTGCAACCAGTAACTTAACGGTTAATCCAAACCCAACCATTACGGTAAACAACGGAACGATTTGTGTAGGACAAAACTTTACGATTAATCCAAACGGAGCAAATACCTATACCATACAAGGCGGAAGCTCAGTTGTAAATCCACCAAGCAATGCTATTTATACAGTAGCAGGTACAAGTACTGCAGGCTGTGTATCCCAAGCGTTTGCCACAAGTAGCTTAATCGTTAATCCCAACCCAATCATCACGGTAAACAGCGGTGCAATCTGTGCAGGACAAAATTTTACTATTAATCCAAACGGAG
>SYAL01000031.1 GCA_005787585.1 Bacteroidota bacterium | reverse complement strand
TATATTAGGCCCAACTTGGCCCTGCACTTGTTTTAGCGGACCTTGCCAAGTAGTGCCCCCATTGGTGCTAATAAATAAATTAATGGTGCAGGGTTGCTCGGTTTCTAAATCATAAGTTACAACAATGTTTTGCCCCAACTGTGAGGCCTCTACATTATTTACTTTTTGTGCAAAATAAATAAAGGGGCAAATAAAAAATAAAATAATTAAACTAATTACTCGCATAAAATATAAATGTAATTATTTTTTAGTATAAATTTACTATGAAAGCGATTTAAATTAAAGTAACATTACCATTGTAGCCCTATATTTTTAAAAATTATTTTCGTTCATAATTTATAGTTTTTATAATGTTTCATTGGGCCTAAATAAAAATTCATACAACTTAAAAAATATTTTTTTTTCTTTGTTTATCCTTACATTATTTGTTATTTAATTTTGATTTTTAATATTACTATAAAAATTGCCTTTGATTTTATCAGCAATATATATTATGTTTAGTTTAATTAATGTGCCCAAAAACTTTACTCCCTTGCTATAGTGTTGTAAATAAATTTTTTTGGTTTAGGTTAAGTTTTATGAAATTATCAAGACATATGGCAAGTAATGGTTGCAATCATAATCCAAACAAATCAAAAAAACTCTTTTATTTTAAAAACGATATTTGTTCAAATAAATGAACTAATATTTGCTAATAAAAAAGCTTTAATTTGGTTTCCACTTATTAAAAACAAAATAAAACATTACAATTACAAAAATTGAGCATAATAAAATAATAATGCTTTGATTTATATTAGGAATTTTATTTCTGTTGCCCATATCTAGCTCAGGTTCTATTAAAAACCGATGTAGCCCTAGCTTCTCTTTTAAAAATTTTAATTCGTCGTAATAATCATTTCCGTATGTTAAGGTATAAAAATCTTCTTTATCTGATTTAAAAAACTTTCTGCTTCGGCTACACCAATCTAATTTACAATTATTAACTTGTTTGTACCTACTGTATATAATCCACTCATCGCCAACATTAAATTTTTGATAACAAGGGGTATTACATTCAAACAACACTTTAAAAATTTTTTTTGCTTGGCCTTTATAAAGTTCGTCTATTTCAAAAACCGCCTCTCCAAATTTATTATCGCATTCTACCACATTTTTTACCCAGCCTTTAAAAATAATATCATATTTGTTGCACTCAGCAATACTTAATTCAGAAAGGGGGCACTGACATGCGTTTAAATTAATGTAACAAAAAAGAAAAAAAAACACAATACTTTTTATAATGGTATTAATCATTTAGCTGTGTTTTTATGAAATGCTGCGAGGCCTGAATTAATTCATACAATATTTCGTCTTTATTAATAAACGCCACGTGTTTGCGATATTGCAAAAGAAAATTTTCAATAACAGGAGAAGATTTTAGTGGTCTTCTAAACTCAATGGCCTGAGCGGCATTAAGCAATTCAATAGATAAAACTTTTTCTACATTATTAATCACAATAAAACATTTTGTGGCTGCATTAGCGCCCATGCTAACATGATCTTCTTGGCCATTACTGCTCACAATACTATCTACACTTGCGGGAGAGCATAATTGTTTATTTTGACTAACAATACTCGCTGCTGTATATTGTGTAATCATCAGCCCTGAATTTAATCCTGGGCTTGGGGTTAAAAAAACGGGTAAAGCTCTTTGACCAGAAATTAATAAATAAACTCTTCGTTCTGAGATGCTTGCAAGCTCAGCCATAGCGATGCACAAAAAATCTAAAGCTAAAGCCAAAGCTTGACCATGAAAATTGCCTCCACTTATTATTTCATCTTCTTCAATAAAAATTGTTGGATTATCTGTTACTGCATTAATTTCTGTTTCAAATACCGAGCTCACATAATTTAAAGTATCCTTTGTTGCGCCGTGCACCTGAGGTATACATCTAAACGAGTATGGATCTTGAACTTGCATTTTATTTTGTTTAATAATTTCGCTTCCGTCTAAATTAGCTCGAATGGCCTTAGCGGTCTGTATTTGGCCCATGTGAGGCCTTATATTTTGTAAATTTTCTTTGAAAGGGTCTAAACGAACATCAAATGCGTCAATAGATAAAGAAGAAATTTTATCTGCTAAAAAATTTAACCGTTTTGATTGCAATATACAATAAACTCCATAAGCGCTCATAAATTGAGTGCCATTTATTAAGGCCAGGCCTTCTTTTGATTTCAACTTTATTGGCTCTAACCCTTTTTCTTGAAAAATATCTTTTGTATCAAACAAATTATTATTGTGAATTACCTTACCTAATCCCAATAAAGGAAGGCTTAAATGGGCTAAGGGCGAAAGGTCTCCACTTGCACCAAGTGAACCTTGTTGGTAAACCAAAGGATATATTTTATAATTTATTAGTTCGCATAATAATTGTACTGTTTTAAGCTGAACGCCACTTTTACCGTAAGATAAAGATTGTATTTTTAATAAAAGCATTAATTTTACAATCTCTTGAGGCACCAGCTCTCCCATTCCGCAAGCGTGGCTCTTAACCAAATTAATTTGTAATTGCTCAATTTCAGAATCAAGAATTGTTACATTACATAAAAAGCCAAAGCCAGTATTTATTCCATAAATAGGTGCTTTATTTTGTTTTAGTTTTTCGTCTAAATAGTTTCTACAATCGATAATTGCTTTTTGGGTTGCTTTCGAAATATTAACTTTAGCATTATGGTCATCTAAAAAGGATTTTAACTTCGCTAGCGTAAGTTTTTTAGTATGATCAATCGTTAATGTCATTTATTTGTTTTTTTATTAATTGAATCATGTCGTTTAATTTAAGGGTATACTGTTCTCCGTTAAGCATATTTTTTATTGCAAAAATTCCGCTTGCCAATTCATTGCTGCCAATGGTACAGACAAAAGGGATATTTTTTTTATTTGCATAATCAAATTGTTTGCTCAATTTTTTTGTTAAGTCGGGGTAAACTTCACAGGGTAAATTATTTTTTCTTACCTCTGCCGCAAGACTTAAACAAAAAAGTTGAGTCGTTTCATCAAAATGAGAAAATAAAACTTTAGACGTAGAGGAAGAAGTAATTTCTGAAAATAAATTTAACTCTTCCATTGCGTCATAAATTCGATCAAACCCGAATGATATGCCAACGCCGCTTATGTTTGAAAGACCAAAAACGCTTGTTAGGTCGTCGTATCTGCCGCCGCCCAAAATGCTTAATTTAAATATATCAGAACCGGGTTTTACTTCAAAAATAGTTCCGGTATAATAATTAAGGCCGCGAGCTAAAGTTATGTCTAATTCAAGTTTTGTTTTTGATGATTTTTGGTGGTCTAATAAAAATTTTATTTCTTCTATGCCTTTTTTTCCTACTAAACTATGGCCAACGAAATTTTTTAAAATTTTTATTTTTTCTGAATTAGATCCAGTAAAATTTAAAAGTGGCTGTAATTTTTTAATGGCATCTGCCGAAATGCCTTTATCTTTCATTTCTTGATTTACTGCCTCTTTACCAATTTTATCAAGTTTATCTATTGCAATGGTTATCTCAACAATTTTGTTGGGCTCATTTATTACTTCTGCAAAAGCGGTTAAAATTTTTCGATTATTAAATTTTATAACAACAGGTAAATTTAACTCGAAAAACGTTTTATCAATTAACGAAATTAAATCTAATTCGTTAACTAGAGAGTTGCTTCCAATAATATCTGCATCGCATTGTAAAAACTCTCGATAGCGTCCTTTTTGAGGACGATCTGCGCGCCAAACTGGTTGAATTTGATACCGCTTAAATGGAAAAGTCATTTCGTTATTATTCATTGCCACATAGCGAGCAAAAGGAACGGTTAAATCGTAACGAAGAGCCCTCTCGGTTAGCTCTTCCGAATTTCTAGAAGATTCTAAAGACAACTCAAACTCTCTGCGAAGCCGTTCTTTATTTTTATTTTCGTGAATGCGTGAGTTTAATATTTTAAAAACCAGTTGATCCCCCTCTTCTCCGTATTTATTGGTAAGGGTGGTTAAATTTTCCATGGCTGTTGTTTCGATTGGCTGAAACCCGAATAATTCGAAATTGCGTTTGATGCAATTTAATATATAAAGACGCTTTTGCATTTCTGCCGGACCAAAATCTCGAGTGCCTCTTGGAATTGATGGTTTCATTAAAACGATTTAAATTACACAACAAACTTACTAAAAAAAGATGCGCATTGAGCCTCAAAAAATCATTTAATTAATGTTTATACATTAAAAAATTATAATCTCAACAAGAATATTGTGTTAAAAATATTTTACATAGTTTTGCACCCTAAACAAAAGGCTATTCAATTGGTTCTAATTTAAATTTTTATGCGTTTGTCCCCCTTTTTTGTATTTATATTTATTTATGTTACTTCTATTGCTCAAAATCAAGAATTTAATTCAAAAAATAAATTTACTTTAAGCGGATATGTTAGAGATGAAAAAAATGGAGAAGCCCTAACTGGAACTACAGTCAGTAAATTAGGCTCTAATCAAGGGGTTTCGGCAAATGATTACGGCTTTTACTCATTAACTTTACCTGAGGGCGAACACATTGTTTCGGTAGCCATTATTGGATATAAAACTTTTACATTTTCTATTGTGCTTAATCAAAATATCAATAAAAGTTTTGAGTTAAAAGAAGAGGGAAAAAATTTAGATGAAATAACAATAACCGGAGAGGCAGAAGATAAAAATGTATCGAGTATAGAAATGAGCACTGCCAAATTAGATATTAAACAAATAAATAGAATACCGGCGTTTTTAGGCGAAATAGATGTTGTTAGGGCTATACAATTATTACCTGGTGTTACAACTGTTGGAGAGGGGGCAAGTGGCTTTAATGTTCGCGGAGGAAACGTTGATCAAAATTTGATTTTATTGGATGAGGCTCCTGTTTATAATTCATCTCATTTATTTGGTTTTTTCTCAGTTTTTAATCCAGATGCCGTTAAAGATGTTAAATTAATTAAAGGAGGAATTCCGGCTCAATACGGCGGACGCGCCTCTTCAATTTTAGATGTAAGAATGAAAGAGGGTAACAATAAAAAACTAACGGTTACTGGTGGTATTGGTTCTGTTTTTAGTAGAGTAAGCATTGAAGCCCCTATAATTAAAGAAAAAGCCAGTTTTATCATTGCCGCTAGAAGAAGTTATTTAGACGCATTAGTAAAACCATTTTTAGACTCCGTTAATCCTCTAAAAAACACGCAATTTTATTTTTATGATCTTACAGCAAAATTTAATTACCGGATAAATGAAAAAAATACAATTTTTGCAAGTGGTTATTTAGGAAGGGATGTTTTTGCCGCGTCTGTTTTTAATTTTAATTATGGCAACACAACCGCTACAACCAGATGGAACCACATTTTTAATAAAAAATTATTTATGAATGCTACAGCCTTCTATAGTAATTATGATTATCTTATTCAATTTGGTTCAAATAATGGGCAAAATTTTAAATGGCGAAGTAATATAATTAACTACAGTTTAAAAACTGATTTTATTTATTATTTAAATACAAGAAATGTAATACGTTTTGGAGCCCAATCTTTACTTTACAACTTCATGCCATACAATGCAATTAGCACGTTTGATAATTCAAAAATAAATTTTGTTGCAGAAAATCGATATGGCATAGAAAATTCGATATTTGTAGGAAACGAACAAAAGATTTTTGAAAAACTCACCTTCGAATATGGTTTGCGTTTAAGCATTTATAATTATGTAGGAAAAGGAACGGCCTACTTTTATAGAGACACCATTCCAAACGCAACCTTGCCTCTACAAAATTCAAAAAGTTACACCTTTGGTCAAATAATTAGTTCCTATCTTAATCCCGAGCCCCGTTTTTCGGCAAACTATTTACTAAACAATAATAGCTCTATTAAAATAAGCTATAACCGAATGGCGCAATACATTCAATTAATTAGTAATACCGCGGCTAGCACGCCTTTAGATGTTTATACAATTACTTCAAATAATTTAAAGCCGCTAACTGCCGATCAAGCCAGCTTGGGTTACTTTAAAAACTTTAAAAACAATATGTTTGAAAGCTCTGTAGAGATCTACTATAAATATTTAAAAAATCAATTAGATTACATCGACAATGCAGATTTATTTATAAATCCCACTGTAGAAAATCAGTTAGTTCAGGGGCTTGGAAGGGCTTACGGATCTGAATTTTATTTAAAAAAATCGAAAGGTAAACTTCAAGGCTGGATAAGTTACACTCTGAGCAAAACCGAGCGCCTGGTAAGAGGCATTAGCAACGACAACTGGTTTTATAGTCGTTATGATCGCACTCACTGCTTAAATACAAGCCTAAATTACGATATTACTAAACGATGGAATGTTTCTGGGAATTTTGTTTTTCTTACTGGTGTTCCTGGCACATTTCCAAACTCGAAACTTCAAATTCAAAATATTAATATTCCTTATAATACTGATGGAATAAGAAATAATTACCGCATTACTCCTTATCATCGTTTAGATTTAGGCGCAACATATTCATTTAAAAAGAACGACATTAGAAAGTTTCAACAATCCTTAGTGTTTAGTGTTTATAATGTTTATAATAGAAGAAATGCCTTTAGTATTTATTTTAGAACCAAGGATGGTGAGCCCCTACAAACAGAGGCGGTCCGTTTTTCGGTAGTGGGTTCTTTTATTCCTGCGGTAACTTATAATTTTAATTTTTAATTTATATGAACTACATAAATAATTGTTTCTTTGTTTTAGTCTCTTCGTTTTTATTTTCTTCCTGTGAAGATGTTGTTCAAATAAAATTAGATGAGGGCTCTGAATTAGTAGTTATTGATGCGTTTATAAATAATTTGCGCTTAGATCAAAAAATAAGAATTACAAAAAATAGTAACTATTTTAGTAAAACAACCCCTGAACCCATAACCAATGCGATTGTTGTTTTAAAAGACTTGACCCTTAATAAGGACTTTTACTTTGATTATGAAAATGATGGCAACTATATTTATAAACTTCTTGATGCTGACACAATTTCTAAAGTAAATCATCAATACGAACTCAACATTAGTTTAAATGGTACAACTTATACTTCAATGGCCATTCAAAAACGAAGTGCTAAAATCGATAGTATTTCAGCTATTTTAAGAGATGCCAAAAGTGGTGGATTTGTCTCCTCAAAAAAGCCTTATTATCTCTGTTTACTGTTTGCGAAAGATAAAACCGACAGAAACGCTGATTATTATTGGATAAAAACATATAAAAATGATACATTGTTTTCAGACTCAAACGATATCAATGTTTGTATTGACGGAACAGGTGGCGAAGTGTATGATGCCGATGTGGATTCAACGCCTTTTACCCCACCATCTGCCTTTTTGGGCTTTAAGCGTTATCAAAAAAATGACTTGTGTAAAGTCGAAATTCATTCTATATCAAAAAACACGTACTTCTTTTTTATTCAAGCCTTGGCCCAAATAAATAATGGCGGTTTGTTTGCGTTAACTCCCGAAAATATAAAAACAAATATTGTTACTCCCACAGAAGCAAAAACAAAAGCTGTAGGTCAATTTAATATGGCAACAGTAGTTACTGAAAAAAAAATTATTAAATAACTTAATTAATATTTATATTTATATATCGCTTTTGAAAAAAACTATTAATATACTTTGCTTTATTTTAATTATTAGTATGTCTTTTTTTATAAGTTGTTCTAAAGAAGAATTAGAGCCCGATCCTATTGATTCACAAAGTAATGGTGATTTTAATTACTCTATAAATGGTGCGGCTTTTCAAAAAGCAGACTCTGCTGTATATTTCGCTTTAAACACAACTGTATATGCCTATAAAAATGGGGCCTCTACTTCTTTTGAAATCAATTTATCTGCTTTAACGCCTAGTACTTATTATATTTCATCTGCTACCGGTAATCAATTTATATACACTACTAACAACGTTGATTATTCTGGCTCCAGCGGTAATTTTATTATTAGTTCAAATACCAATAATAAATTAGCAGGTACATTTAGTTGTGCTTTATCTGGCGGAACATTTACCAGCGCTACCGGAAACTTTTCTGACCTTCCAAGGCGCTGATTTATTTGTTATTATTTAACATTAAATTCTGATTTTTTTTGCCAACTTTATGCTTGAATATATGATTATTTAACTTGCCTAATTTTAGATTCAAAAATTTTAAAGCTACCCCAACATCAAAATTTGATGAACTGTTCAAGCTATTTAAACAACTCATTACGCACACTAGCGGCGACGTTAACGAAGCATTAGAGTGGTTTAAAGAATTAGATAAAGAATATAATTTAACTACTGCTGATTATACGCTTGAAGATTTTATTGCTGATTTAAAAAAACAAGGCTATTTGCGCGAAAAAAAAGATGGAAATGGCGGTTTAGTAATCACCTCTAAAACCGAACAGGCGATTAGAAATAATGCTTTGGAACATATTTTTGGGAAATTAAAAAAAGGGTCTGCTGGCAATCATAACTCTGGTGTATCAGGATTAAATGGCGAGGAACAAAACAACGACTTGCGGGCATTTGAATTTGGCGATTCGCCTCAAAACATTGCCATGGTAGATTCTATTAAACAAGCTCAAAAAAATCACGGCTTCGAAAATTTTAAACTTACCGAAAATGATTTATTGGTTACCGAAAAAGAATTTAAAACTCAAACCGCTACAGTATTAATGATTGACATAAGCCATAGCATGATTTTATATGGTGAAGATCGAATTACTCCTGCAAAAATGGTGGCGATGGCGATGGCCGAAATGATAAAAAGAAATTATCCTAAAGATAGTCTTGAAATTATTGTATTTGGCGACGATGCTTGGCCAATTCAATTAAAAGATTTGCCTTATTTGCAAGTTGGTCCTTTTCATACAAATACTGTAGCTGGCTTAGAATTATCAATGTCTATTCTCAGAAAAAAAAGAGCCGCCAATAAACATATTTTTATGATTACAGACGGTAAGCCTTCTTGTATAAAAGAAAATGGCGGCTATTATAAAAATAGCAATGGGTTAGATCGCCGTATTGTAAATAAATGCCTAACTCTGGCCGCAAGCTGTAAACGAAACAAAATAGATATTACCACTTTTATGGTGGCCCGTGATAATTATTTACAAAACTTTATTGATGAATTTACCGAGGCAAATCAAGGAAAAGCTTATTTTACTGGCTTAAAGGGGTTGGGCGAAATAGTTTTTAGAGATTACACCAATAAAAAACGAAAAAAAATTTAATCCAATTACATAATTTTATACCGTTGCTAAAATGAACAAGAATCAAAACATTAATACTTTAGGTCAATTAAAAAAAACAAACTATCAATTTGTAAGCATTAAAGATGAGTTGAGAAATAATTTAATTACAAAACTTAAAAATAAAGAATCAATTTTTAAAGAAATTTATGGTTATGAAGAAACCGTTATACCCGAATTAGAAAGGGCCATTTTAAGTAAGCATAATATTTTATTTTTAGGCTTAAGAGGGCAGGCAAAAACTAAAATGGCTCGGCAACTTGTTAATTTATTAGATGAATATATTCCGGTAATATCTGGGAGTCCATTAAACGACGATCCATTTAAACCAGTATCTAATTTCGCTATTCGGTTAATCGCCGACCAAGGAGATAACACGCCTATTCATTGGGTACACAGAAACGAACGCTATTCAGAAAAATTAGCAACTCCCGATGTAAGTGTTGCTGATTTAATTGGAGATCTTGATCCAATTAAGGCGTCAAATTTAAAATTATCTTTTTCAGATGAAAATGTAATTCATTATGGCTTAATTCCTCGTAGCAATAGATTTATTTTTGTAATTAATGAATTGCCCGATTTGCAAGCGCGTTTACAAGTCGCTCTTTTTAATATTTTACAAGAAGGCGATGTTCAGATAAGAGGATTTAATCTTCGTATTCCTTTAGATGTTCAGTTTTTATTTACTGCTAACCCCGAAGATTATACAAACAGAGGAAACATTGTTACTCCTCTCAAAGATCGCATTGGCTCTCAAATTTTAACACACTATCCAAAATCAATAGAACATGCTAAAAAAATAACACAAAGTCAAGCGGTCCTTAATCAATTGCAACAAAGTATTGAAGTGCCAGAAGTGTTAAAAAATTTAGTTGAACAAATTGCAATAGAAGCTCGTGTTAGCGAATTTGTTGATGCTAAAAGTGGCGTTAGCGCAAGGCTTACCATAAGCGCATACGAAAGTTTAGTAAGCGCTGCGGAATTGAGGTTTTTAAAACAAAATCAATCTTATTCTTTTGCTCGAATCAGCGACTTATATGCGGCAGTGCCTGCTATTAACGGAAAAATTGAGTTAGTATATGAGGGTGAACAAGAGGGGCCAGCAATTATAGCTCAAAACTTAATTAGTATTTCAATTAGAAATACCTTTACACAATTATTTCCCGATCCAGAAAAATTAAAACGTAAAAAAGAATCGTCTGATTATTCAACAATTATAAATTGGTTTTCGAAAAACAATATTTTAGATTTACTCGATAATGAAACGGATTCTGTATACGCTCATGCATTAAGCTTTGTAGAGGGACTTGAAGAACTAGTTAGTAAATATCATCCTAAAGCAAAAGGAAATGATAAATTGTTACTAATGGAATTTGCGCTTCACGGCTTAGCCGAACATTCTTTGCTAAGCAAAACAAAATTAATTAGCGGCGTAAGTTTTAAAGATTTATTTGGCTCTCTACTTAACCAAAGTTTTGATAATAATTAATTTTGAGCATGATGTTTTGCAATAAAATAATTATTTTCTAATTTCTCTTTATTATAATTTAAAGCTAGGCCTGTTTCTAAATCATTTAAAGAGCTACCAGATTGCTCTAAAATACATTGCCCAGCTGCCGTATCCCACTCCATGGTGGCGCCAAATCGAGGGTATTCGTGAGCAAGGCCTTCGGCCACTAAACACTGCTTAATGCTGCTTCCAATGTTTTTTAAACTAATTGGGCCATATACTTTTTTTAATTTCTCTAAATGCAAATTAATTTCTCTGCTTAAATGAGAATGGCTTGCTATTACGGTATAATCTTGTGGCGGCGACTGTATTGGAAGCCTTTTGGCCTGATCTAATAATTGTTTGTTAATTTTATTCGGTAAGGGCTCTTCAAAAATTAATTTAAAACTTCCTTCATTTATACTAGCAAAATAAATCGTTTTTTTTACAGGAGCATAAATTACGCCAATTACTGGTCGACCTTTTAAAATTAAAGCAATGTTTACCGAAAACTCTCCATTCCGCTTTACAAATTCTTTTGTACCATCTAGCGGGTCTACTAACCACATGTGAGTCCACGATTTTCTTTCCGAATAATTACATATTCTTTCTTCTTCACTCACAACAGGAAATTTTGAGGGGGACAGCATTTTTAAAATTGTTTCGCTTGAACTTTTGTCTGCTAAAGTAACCGGCGTGTTATCCGGTTTTATTTCAACATAAAAATCTGTATTATAAACTTTTAAAATATCCTCTCCGCCGGCAAGGGCAGCGTTTATAGCTAATTCTAATAATTCATTATAATTCATTTATTCCCTAATTTCTATTTCAAAACCCTTTCGCTTCCAATCATCAAAACCCTTTTCGAGGTTGGTTATTAATTTGAATCCATTCTTAAACATTAATTCGGCGCAATCGCTACTTCTTCCTCCGCCAGCACAATAAATTAAATACGATTTATTTTTGTTAAGTTTTAATATAATTGCCTCAGCATTTTTGTCAAAAAAATCTATTTGTTTTGCTCCCCTTATTTTTCCTTTTGCCTCAATTTCTTTTGTTGTTCTCAAATCAATCAAAATTGATTTTTTTGCGTCTAATTCTTTTTTAAATGCATCGGCGTCTAAATTCTTAATTATTGCCTGCGAATATAAATGCACGTTACAGAATAAAACAAAAAAAAATAATAATTGTTTCATAAAAAATTAAATTTTATATAATGTTGAGAAATAAAAAACAGGGATTATGGTTATTGCTATTAAAAATAAATTAATAAAATAAATGTTTTTTTTCGTTTTTTTTCCATCCAGCTTCTGATTTATAATCGCAAAAATAAATAACAACGTCTGCCTCTGATTTATAATTGCAAAAATAAATTTGAAATTTAGCTTCTGATTTGTATTTGGTAAAAAACCAAAGGCCCTGGTTGCCATTAGCCATTGATTTATAATCACATTTATATACCACCAAATCTGCCTCCGACTTATACTGGGCTACAAAAACTTTAACCTTGGCCTCAGATTTATACTTTACGTTAAAAATTAGTTGAGCATTGGTATTCAGGTTATAAAATAAAATAAACATAAAAATTAGCCCGCCTTTTTTTTTCATTTTTCGCTCGTTTATTTAAAAATTTAATTTATTTACAGTATAATACTTTTATAAATGTATAAAATTAGTTTGGGTTATGTATTAATTATTGAATAAACACTAGTATAAAGCCTTTAAAGAGCTGCTGCTTTCAATCAACAACCACTCTGCTGAGAAACAAAAAGCCATCTTTATTAAAAACGGCCGAGGATTGGAAGGTGGAATTTGACCAGGCTGACGATATTCTTGTGATTGGCATCAAGGTTTAGTTATAAAAGAATTCAAAAAACTTTCGTCCCTCATCATACATTTTTCATTGGATAACATTTGCGCCAACATCCAAAAATTTATTTTTGGGCAAACTCAATTAATTGTTGTAAGAATTATCTTTTAACATCATTTTAATAGCCCGCCCATTCTATCTTTTAACCACTTGTTATTACTCTTTTTATGGCGTTGTTATAATGCCGGAATAAGCGCATGCCTTTTTTGGTCTCAATTTCTTGCCCATTTCAAATTATTTATATTTTAATTTAATTCAAATAGTGCCGACAAAATGATTAAAAAAATATTGAGCGCTAAATATTAAAACAAAATATTAAACCAGTTAACTTTATTTTTTTTAATTTGATAATTTATAATACAGCGAGCTATAATAAACAAGTTTTTAGATCTTTTTTAAATTTATTAAATTAAAATAAAAAACATACAATAATGCAATATCAATCATTTTTACTAAAAATAAAATAACAAATTTAGATATTCGTTTTTAGTTTAAATAAACTAATTATTTTCTATTAAACTAATGAAAAAAAACTAATTAATCTGATTTGAATTTAAACTTTGTTTCAAAAGTTCCACGTGAAACAATTTTACGCGTGATTAAAAATATATATAACGCTTGAGTAATCGGCTGGATTTTTGGCCTTTAAATTTGATCTCAAGCCTAATAGAAATGATTTTAAATAATTAATTCGACCAAAACTATATTTCTCGCTTAACATGCTTACATAAAAGCTGTCAAACCTCATTGGATAAGTTTGTTTAAGCTTAAAACCATGCTTATACATAAGTTGACATATTGTTTTTGATTCAAAATGATATAAATGTCGGGGTAAATCATAGGCGGCCCAAAACTCTTTATAATATTTTGAGTCGTAACTCTTAAAGTTGGGAACCGCAATAATTAATATGCCATTTTTATTTAATTTTTGTTTAAAAAAATTGAGGGATTCGTGCAAATCTGTAATGTGTTCTAAAACGTGCCAAAGAGTTATTGCGTTGAAGGTAATTAAAGGGTTGGCGGTATTTAATTCCTCTTTATTAGAATAGGCGAGATGTTTATCAGAATTGGCCATTTCTCTTGCGCCTTTGTCTGGCTCAATTCCTAAAGAACTCCAGCCTTTAGCAACAGCTTGTTTTAAAAACATACCCGTTCCGCAACCATAATCTAATAAATTGCCAAAATCAACGTGAGAATTTAATAACTTAAGTTTTTGATTTAATGTGTATTTTCTTACTAGATGGTAAATTTGAGAAATTATGCCCTTTTTAGTATCAGAATGTGAGATATAGTTAATTGATTTGTAAAAAGATGGTAAATCATTATTACTTGGACGAGGGTTTGTAAAAAGAAAAGAACAATTTTTGCACTCTACAATATTAAAAGTATTTAAACTAACCGTAAAGTCTTTACAAGAAATTATGGGCTTGAAATTATTTGAATCACAAATCGGACAATTATTTAAAGTAAACATCGTCATATTATTGTTCCACGTGAAACCATAAAAAAATTAACGACCAAGGTAAACCAATAAAACTGATATATCGGCAGGATTAATGCCTGAAATTCGGCTAGCTTGACCTATGGTTTGCGGTTTATACTTAATGAATTTTTCAATCGCCTCAGAGCCTAAACTCTTTATGCTTTTATAATCAAAATCTGGTTTAATAAAAAGTTCTTCGAGCCGTATTTGTTTTTCGGCGCTCTCCTTTTCGCGTTCGATATACCCTTCATATTTCATTAAAATTTCGGCCTGTTCGATGGTTTCCTTATCAAAATTTTGCATTTCGCTTAACAAAACTGGGTCTTGATCTATTAATTGCATTGCCGAAATGTTTGGTCGTGATAAAACATTAAAATATCTGGTTTTTTGAGAAAGGGCTGCCGAATTAAGGCCCTCTAAAAAAGGATTTAAAATTTGAGGCTCGGCACTGTTAGTTTTAAAGTAATGAATAACTTTATTTGATCCCGCAATTTTTAATTCAACTCTGTTAAATCTATCTTCATTAGCTAAACCCAATTTATAAGAAAGAGGTGTGAGCCTAATATCCGCATTATCCTGTCTTAATAAAAGCCTATACTCGGCCCTAGAAGTAAACATTCGATAGGGCTCGTCAGTTCCTTTCATAACCAAATCATCTATTAAAACGCCAATATAAGCTTGGTGTCGACTAAGAATTAAAGCCGGCTTGTTATTTATTTTTAAATGTGCGTTTATTCCAGCCATAAGACCCTGGCAGGCCGCTTCTTCATACCCAGTAGTACCATTAATTTGTCCCGCAAAGTACAGATTGTCAAGCAGTTGGGTTTCTAATGTGAGTTTTAATTGTGTTGGCGGAAAATAATCGTACTCAATGGCGTAACCTGGCCTAAACATTTTAGCTTTTTCAAAGCCAGGGATTAACTGAAGTGCTTTTTGCTGAACGTCGATTGGTAATGAGGTAGAAAAACCGTTTACATAAATTTCTACAGTGTTCCATCCCTCAGGCTCAATAAATAATTGATGCCTTTCTCGTTCACTAAATCGTGTAATTTTATCTTCTATACTTGGACAATATCTGGGCCCTAATCCTTGAATTCGGCCTTGAAACATAGGCGATTTTTCAAATCCTGTTTTTAAAATATCATGAACTTGTTGATTTGTATAACTAACGTGACAAGGAATTTGTTTTATGGAATTTGGTCCGATAAAAGGAGAAGTATTGTCCAGATATGAAAACTTATCGGCCACTTCATCGCCACACTGAACCTCCATTTTCGAATAATCTAATGATCGTGAATCTATTCTTGGAGGTGTCCCAGTCTTCATGCGGCCCGAAACGAAACCTAATCGAACTAATTGTTCGGTTATTCCTAAGCTTGCTGATTCGCCGGTTCTGCCTCCACCTATTTGTTTTTCGCCTATGTGAATCATTCCATTTAAAAATGTTCCGTTTGTTAAAACTACTGCTTTAGCTTTAAAAGAAATGCCCATTCCTGTTACAACGCCATCAATGCTTTTTCCATCAGCAGAAATGATTAACTCCTTTACTATGTCTTGCCAAAAATCAACATTTGGCGTTTGTTCCAACATTTCGCGCCAAAGTGAAGCAAACATCATGCGGTCGTTTTGAGTTCTAGGACTCCACATAGCCGGTCCCTTACTTCTGTTTAACATTCTAAATTGTATGGCCGATTTATCTGAAATAATTCCGCTGTAACCACCCATGGCATCTATTTCGCGAACGATTTGTCCTTTAGCAATTCCTCCCATAGCCGGATTACAACTCATTTGCGCAATGGTTTGCATATTCATGGTAACCAATAAAACCCTTGATCCCATATTAGCAGCGGTAGCTGCGGCTTCGCAGCCTGCGTGGCCTGCTCCAACAACAATTATGTCGTACTCGTTAGTCAATTTAATTTATGTAAAGGTAAATATTTATTTAGTTTCAGATTAAAATTAAATTCTCTACAAATTTACGTTAGTTTATTTCGTTATTAGTATCAACAAAAAAATGTTATTTACTTATATTTTTGTTTATAAAAATTCATTACCTTTTTAATGTTTATTCATTTTAATTTTTGCTTATCATAAATTCTAGTTATTTATAATAATGTTTTAAATTTTTGTTTGCTTTTATCAAACAATAAAATTGATTATTAACATTCGTAAAACTAAATACTTATTAAGGTTAATTTATATTAACATAATGTTTGTTGTTGTTATTTACTTAATAATCATTTAATTAAAACAAATAATTGTTTATAGCTTGTTAAGTAATATTTATAAACCAAATATATTTATAAAAACAAAAATTATATAAACAATATTAACAGCTTATATATACAAAATCTATTTTTTAAAATTCTTAAAATAAATTTATTATTTATATATAATGTTATTTTTATTTTTTTCTTAATAAAACAAAATTATGTTTAGTTTAAGATTAATTAATATACTTTTATAATATAAAATACATTTTTTTTGAAAAACATATTTATACTTTGTTTATTTAATTTATTTTTTTACAAAATAATTGCTCAATCATCAGTAATTAATGGGAGTGTAAAATATTATTATGATAATGGTAAAGTAAGTAGTGAAGGATTTATGAAAGAATCAAAACCAGATGGATATTGGAAAAATTATTATAAAAATGGTAAAATTAAAATAGAAGGTAACAGAAAAAATTTTTTATTAGATAGTTTATGGAAATTTTACAACGAACAAGGTAAAATAAACAAAACAATTTTTTATAAATTTGGAAAAAAAAATGGACTTACTGTTTTTTACGACACCTTGGCAAATATTATAAGTACTGAAAATTATATTAATGATTTGAAAAATGGATTGGATGTAAATTTTTATTCGAATCGTAAAACAAAAAACATTACTCCGTATTTAAACGGTAAAAAAAATGGCACTGCTTACCAATACAGCCAAGACTCTCTAATTACCGAAATTTCTGTTTATATAAACGGTATTTTACAAAGTTTTGAAAAAATTAATCAACTAGATCAAGAAAATAAAAAACAAGGTATTTGGAAAGAGTTTCATCCAAATTTACAAGTAAAGAAAGAAATGAAGTATAATGATGATTCTTTAGATGGATATATTAAAGATTATGATATTAAAGGCAATTTATTGTCTACTGAAAAATATAATAACGGAAAAAAAATACTTAATGCACCAGAATTAGCTAATGTTGAGGTTTATAGAGATGTTTATGAGGATGGTTTATTAAAATACGAAGGTGTTTTTTTAGACGGTTTACCAATAGGCACCCACTATAAATACCTAAGAAAAAAACGTTGCGATAGCACACTTTATTTAAGAGACGATACCAGTAGAGTTTTTTTAAAAAGAATGGTTTGCAGGTTAGAGCCCATTCCAGATAGCGCAATTGAATATTTTGATGGTACCGTTATTGCAAAGGGCGCTGTTGATAGTTTAAGAAATAGAATAAAAATATGGAAAGAATATCATAATACGGGCGAATTTAAAGCAAAAGGAATTTATAAAGAAGGTAAAAGAATTGGAAATTGGGAGTTTTTTTATTCTTCGGGTTATTTAGAACAAAAAGGAGGATATAATCAAAAGGGTAATGAGCAGGGGCCATGGGTTTGGTTTTATGAAAATGGTAAAATAATGAGACAAGAAAATTTTATAAACGGAAATAGAGAGGGCGAATTGATAGACTATAATGAGCTTGGCGAAGTAATTTTAAAAGGCAATTATTTAAATAATAATAAAGAGGGCCTCTGGACATTCGAAACCAAAGAGTATAAAGAAATTGGAAAGTATTCAGAAAACGAGCCCGACAGCGCATGGCAATCTTATTACCTACCATCTAAAAACAAACGTTTTGAAGGCAGCTTTTTAACCGGCGTGCCAATTGGTATTCACACATTTTACTATTCTAACGGACAAAAAAGAATTTCAGGAAATTACTCTGCTGGAACTAAAGACGGCGATTGGAAATATTATGACGAAGATGGGTTTAATTATTTAACTATTGAATATAAAAACGATATTGAAGTAAAATGGCAAGGTAAAAAAATAAAACCCACTTACGAAGAAAGCTTGCGAACTTATAACATAATAATTGATGGAAATAAGACACAAACCATTAAACGAAAATAAGGTGTAATTAAACATGGCCAAACAAAAATCAAGTTTCTTTTGTCAAAATTGTGGAGCCCAATCTGGTAAATGGATTGGCAAGTGCCCGGGCTGCAATGAATGGAATACTTATGTAGAAGAAATAATACACAAAGAAACAAAAAACGACAGGCTACAACTTTTTTCTAAAAACAAAAACGATAAAAAAACAGCCAATAAATCGGTCTTGCTTCAAGATGTGGGACTTCAAAATTACCCTCGTATTGCTGTTCCCGGCAAAGAATTAACCCGTGTTTTAGGCGGCGGCATTGTGCCCGGAAGTCTTGTTTTATTTGGTGGCGAGCCAGGCATTGGCAAATCTACCTTAATGTTGCAATTGGCACTTAGACTAAAAAATTTAAAAATTTTATATGTAAGCGGCGAAGAAAGCGAACAACAAATTAAAATGCGAGCCGAGCGCATTGGCGTAACAACCGAGACTTGTTTTATTTTACAAGAAACAAATACTCAAAATATTTTTCAGCAAATTGGCGAAATAGAGCCGCAATTGGTAATTATAGATTCGATACAAACACTACACACCGCTTATGTAGAAAGCAGTCCAGGAAGCGTTAGCCAGGTTAGAGAATGTGCCGCTGAATTTTTAAGATTTGCTAAAGAAACCAACGTGCCGGTGTTTATGATAGGCCACATAACCAAAGAGGGCAGCCTGGCTGGGCCAAAAATACTCGAGCACATGGTTGATACTGTTTTACAATTTGAAGGCGACAGAAACCACATTTACCGATTGTTGCGAGCCGCCAAAAACAGATTTGGAAACACCAACGAAATGGGCATTTACGAAATGAATGGCGATGGCTTAAGAGAAGTAACAAACCCCTCCGAAATATTAATAACCAACCGAGAAAATGCAACAAGCGGCGTTACCATATCAGCCACTATGGAAGGAAATAGGCCCATGCTAATAGAAGTGCAAGCCCTTGTAAGCACTGCGGCTTATGGCACACCACAACGATCATCAACCGGATTTGATTTACGCCGCCTCTCGATGCTTTTAGCAGTTTTAGAAAAACGATGCGGTTTTAATTTAGCCGCAAAAGACGTGTTTATTAATATTGCTGGTGGCATAAAAGTAGAAGACCCAGGTATAGATTTAGCATTAGTTTGCGCCATTTTAAGTAGCAACGAAGATTTGCCAATATTACAAAACACTTGCTTTGCTTCAGAAGTAGGTTTAACAGGCGAAATAAGGCCGGTAAATAGAATAGAGCAACGCATTTCGGAAGCAGAAAAATTGGGCTTTGAAAAAATATTTATTTCTTCGCATAATTTAAAAGGCCTTCAAATAAAAAACTTCAAAATTAAAATAATAGCTGTTTCTAAAATAGAAGCCGTTTTTGCCCATTTGTTTGAATAACAAAAAATTGTTTATACATTTAAAAAAAACAATATATATGATAAAACTAAATATTACAACACTATTATGTGGCTTAATATTATTTATTACCGCATGTGGCCCGTCAAGCAGCAAAACAGAAGAAGGATCAACAGCCGAAACATCAGTAGCAGAGGTTGCAATTGGCTCTCAAGTTTGGACAACAAAAAACCTTGATGTAAGCACTTATCGCAATGGAGACCCTATACCCGAGGTGCAAGATGCAAATGCCTGGGCAAATTTAACAACCGGCGCTTGGTGTTATTACGAAAACAAAACAGCTAACGGCACAACTTATGGCAAATTATATAATTGGTATGCGGTAAACGACCCGCGGGGTTTGGCACCAAATGGCTGCCACATTCCCACAGAT
>SYAL01000030.1 GCA_005787585.1 Bacteroidota bacterium | reverse complement strand
TGGCTCTAAAAAAAGAAATTAAAATAAAAATAAAAGAAAAGAAAATATTTGTACTGGATACTTCGGTAATAATATACGACCACACCGCAATAAAAAATTTTGCAGAGCATGATGTAGTTATTCCGATAACTGTTTTAGAAGAATTAGATAATTTTAAAAAGGGCAACGATTCTAAAAATTATTCGGCAAGAGAATTTACCAGATACATTGATAAATTAAGTGGAAAAAATACGATACAAAACTGGACATCCATTAACGGACCAACTAGAGGAAAATTTAAAATAGAGATGAAGCACTCATCAACTATCAATGCTGAAAAAATTTTTGACGACAGAAAGGCAGATCATCGCATTTTAAATACAGCGCTTTATATAGCAGAACAGCATCCCAAAAATAAAGTAATACTTATAACTAAAGACATTAATTTACGAATAAAAGCTAAAAGTTTAAGTTTGCTTGCCGAAGATTACGAAACCGGAAAAGTAAAATCTATTGATGAGTTATATACTGGCAATTCAGAAAGTATAAAAGCCAGCCACGAACAAATTACTTCTATTTATAATAAAGGAAGTTGTGAAGCAAAATCTATTTTAAAAAATAAAAAATCTTTTCCAAACCATTATTATGTTTTTAAAAATGGATCACAAAGCGTTTTGGCTCGTTATAATGATGAAGATGATACATTAAAACGAGTGATTAAAAGTTCTGCTTTTGGTATTATACCCAAAAACGCCGAACAAGCTTTTGCTTTAGATGCCGTGATGAATCCTGATATTAAATTAGTTAGTATTCAGGGGGTGGCGGGTACCGGAAAAACACTACTTTCACTCGCGGGCGCTTTAGAACAAAGAAGAAACTATCATCAAATATATTTAGCTAGGCCAATTGTGCCATTAAGCAACAAAGACATTGGTTATTTACCAGGAGATGTAAATAGTAAACTTAACCCATACATGGAGCCACTTTGGGATAATTTAAAATACATTAAAAGTTTATTTAGTGAAAAAGATAAAGAATTTAAACAGCTAAGCGAAATGGTGGAACAAGAAAAGTTGGTGGTTTGTCCGCTTGCTTTTATAAGAGGAAGAAGTTTAAGCAATGTATTTTTTATTGTAGATGAGGCTCAAAATTTAACTCCTCACGAGGTAAAAACAATTATTACCCGAGCTGGTGAAAACACTAAAATTATTTTTACTGGAGATATTCATCAAATTGATACACCTTATTTAGATGCTCAAAGTAATGGATTAAGTTATATGATTGAAAAAATTAAAGGGCAATCGTTGTATGCACACATTACTTTACAAAAAGGAGAGCGCAGTGCTCTGGCTAATTTGGCTAATGATTTATTGTAATTTTTTTTACAAAATCCCAAATAATTTATAGCCAAGTTGAATAGTAACCATACTCGTTTTGATTAATTGAGCCTTACCCTGATAACTAAATGGTGAGCCCATATCTGTAGGATTAAAATCATATTTAGCATCTATTCTAAATTTTGATAAATCCATACCAAAACCTATTTGCACTCCAGTATTAGCTTTTTTCATTTTTGTTTCTTTAAAATCATTTGCTATAGCACCGATATCGTTAATACCAGTTATTTCATTTTTAAGTAAGTATTGAAAATTTGGCCCAGCATATACCCTTAAAAATTTTAACATTTTTAACCCAACCAAAACGGGCACATCTATATAATATGCCTGCTGTTTAAGATTAATTGTTTTGCCGGAAATTGGATCGGTAATATCAAAATTATAACCCCTTGTGTTATACACTATTTCTGGTTGTACAAAAACACCAATTAATTTAATTTTTAAACGCCCATAAACCCCGCCGTTATAAGTATTTTTGCTAGCTATTTGAACGCCAGGAACCAGATCTTTCATTGCGCCTGCAGCTGTAATATTTAAGCCACCTTTTATACCTATTTCAAAGCCCTGCGAAAAAGCTACAATACTAAAAGTTAATGCGGCTAAAACTAAAATAAATTTTTTCATATATAATGTTTTTGATAAAATAAAGGTAATATAATTTTATTTATAGGGCTTTTTAAATTAAAAAAAATGTCGGGTTAAATTATTCGTTTTTTTGATTAATTTTATATAAAATACTTTACTATGAAATCAATGGCTAAATTTTTTATTTGCACTTTTTTATTTTTGATCTCCTCTGCTTTATTTTCTCAAAATAATGGCATTAGCAAAGCCTATTCTTTTGATATTCGAAAAAAAATTGAACCGCCGCTTTTGGCGATTGAAGGATTAAGGTTTATTGATGAAGATGGAAATAAAGCCATTAATGCCAACGAAAACTGTAAAATAGAATTTAAATTAATTAATACGGGCAAAGGCGATGCCTTAAACATAAAAGCTTTAGTTAATGCCACTGGTAATACCGAGGGCATTTCTTTTTTAAAATCGCAAAATTTATCTAAAATAGATAAATTAGGGGGTAGCCAAGTATTTTTAATTGAAATAAAAAGTGATTTTAAAACTACCGATGGTAATATTGAATTTACTCTTGAAATTGAAGAGCCCAATGGTTTTAATACCGATAAAATTAATATTAAAGTAGCCACCCGTAAATTTTTAGCGCCAAGTTTAAAGGTAGTTGATTGTATTGTTTTTTCTGGCAACAATGCAAGTAATTTAGAATTAAAAAAACCATTTTCGGTGCAACTTCTTATTCAAAATGTGGGGCAGGGCCTAGCTAAAAATGCCAAACTAAAATTTAACTTGCCCGAAAATGTGTTTATGACTAATGGCGACGAAATAATTAAATTAAACGATATTGCACCTAACGAAAAACGCAGTATTGTATATGAGCTAATTGCCAACAATAAATTCAATTTACCAAATATTATTTTAAACGCAAATTTAACAGAGTTATATAATAGTTATGGTGAAAATTGGACAAAAACATTGGCCCTAAATCATAGTTTGGCTCAAAAACAAATTCAAATTGAGGCCAAATCAGAAACTAAAATAAATATCGAAACCGCCTCTTTACGCAGCGATGTGGATAAAGATATACCCAGTGGTTTGCCAACTAACACAAAAAAATACGCCTTAATTATTGGTTGCGAAGATTACACTAAATACCAAACCGGATTAGATAAAGAAGTTAATGTAGATTTTGCGGCTAACGATGCAAAAGTATTTGCAGAGTATGCAGAAAAAACCTTGGGTTTTCCTAAAGATCAAATTTATACCTTAATAGATGCTACGGGAGCACAAATAAAACAAGCAATTACCCGGTTAATTAAATCCATCGAAATTGAAAAAGGTCAAGCCGAAGTTGTTTTTTATTACTCAGGGCATGGTTTGCCCGACGAAGAAACAAAACAAGCCTTTTTAATACCAGTTGATGTAAATGGCAATAACCCAAAAGATGGCATATCCTTAGTTTCGCTTTATGCCGATTTAATCAAATTCGAAAGTAAAAAAGTAACGGTAGTATTAGATGCTTGCTTTTCGGGAGGAGCTCGCAATAAAGAGTTGGTAGCTTTAAAAGGGGTTAAAGTAAAACCACGCATTGATGCTGTACCAGGTAATATTTTGGTGCTAAGCTCCAGTAAAGGAAACGAATCAAGCGCAGTATATAAAGAAAAACAACATGGTTATTTTACTTATTATTTATTAAAAAATTTAAAAGAATATCATGGTAAGCAAGCTTTTGGTCTTAGTTATGATATTATTAAATATAATGTAAGCAAAGAAGTAAATAAAATAAATAAAACGCAAACCCCCGATGTAATGCCAAGCGCTATTATTGGCGAAAATTGGAAAACCCTAACATGGTAAAATTTAATTGTATAGTACTATTTTTTATTTGCCCCTTTATTTATTTTGCACAAAAAGTAAATAATGTAGAGGCCTCGCAGTTGGGGCAAAACATTGTTGTAACTTATGATTTAGAAACCGAGCAACCCTGCACCATTAATTTATTTATTAGCACCAATGGGGGCACTACTTGGCAAGGTCCGCTAAAACAAGTGCAGGGCCAAGTTGGGCCTAATATA
>SYAL01000006.1 GCA_005787585.1 Bacteroidota bacterium | reverse complement strand
CTTTCCTTTTAGTGAGTCGGATAATGATTTTAGAGGACGATTACTATCAGTTTTAACAGCATTAGATTTACGAGAGTTATCAAACAATGAATCAACAGATTCTTGAAGCATACGTTTTTCGTTTCGTAAAATAACATCGGGGGCTTTAATTTCTATTAAACGCTTTAAACGATTATTTCGAATAATTACACGGCGATATAAATCATTTAAATCAGAAGTAGCAAAACGACCTCCGTCAAGAGGAACCAGGGGCCTTAATTCGGGTGGAATGACAGGAACTACTTTTATAATCATCCATTCAGGGCGATTAACAACATTTTGATTAGCTTGCCTAAAAGCTTCAATTACATTAAGGCGTTTAAGTGCTTCGTTTTTACGCTGTTGAGATGTTTCTGTTCCTGCTTTGTGTCTTAAATAATAAGATAACTCATCTAATTTTAAACGTGATAATAAATCTTGGACTGCTTCAGCACCCATTTTAGCGATAAATTTATTAACATCATTATCCTCCAATAGAGCATTTTCTTTTGGAAGAGTATCAATAATATTCAAATACTCTTCTTCGGTTAAAAAGTCTAAATAATTAATTCCATTTTCGCTTGCTAAACCTACATTAATTACTACATATCGTTCGTAGTAGATAATCATGTCTAATTTTTTTGTTGGTAGACCTAAAAGATAACCAATTTTGTTAGGTAATGATCTAAAATACCAAATATGAGCAACAGGAACCACCAAATTTATATGGCCCATTCGCTCTCTTCTGACTTTCTTTTCAGTTACTTCTACTCCGCAACGATCGCAGACAATTCCTTTGTAGCGAATACGTTTATATTTACCACAATGGCATTCGTAATCTTTAACCGGACCAAAAATACGTTCGCAAAATAAACCATCTCTTTCTGGTTTGTATGTTCGGTAGTTGATAGTCTCTGGTTTTAAAACCTCCCCACTTGAACGACGAAGTATAGTCTCCGGAGAAGCAAGGCTGATTGTAATTCTTGAGAAATTTGATTTTTGTTTATTATCTCTTCTTAAAGCCATTTTAATTTCTTTGTTTTACATTAATAATTTTTTTTTACTAATTTCATTTGAAATAAATTTATCAAAACTTAGTTTTTTTTGTTTTGACAAAATATTTAATCCATGGTAATATCTAAAGCTAAACCTCTTAATTCATGTAATAATACATTAAACGATTCTGGGATGCCTGGAGTAGGTATGTTCTCGCCTTTTACGATTGCTTCATAAGCTTTTGCTCTTCCAGTTACGTCATCTGACTTAACAGTTAATAATTCCTGTAATACATTAGCCGCACCGTATGCTTCTAGAGCCCAAACTTCCATTTCACCAAAACGTTGGCCACCAAATTGTGCTTTACCACCTAAAGGTTGCTGCGTAATCAATGAATATGGTCCTATTGAACGTGCGTGCATTTTGTCATCAACCATATGACCTAACTTTAACATATAAATTATACCTACAGTAGCTGGTTGATCAAAAGGTTCTCCGGTTCCACCATCACGTAAATAAGTACGACCAAATTGTGGTAAACCTGCTTTTTTGGTGTATTCATCAATTTGTTCTACTGTGGCTCCGTCAAAAATAGGGGTAGAAAATTTTAATCCTAATTTATCACCAGCCCAAGCTAGAACAGTTTCGTAAATTTGTCCTAAGTTCATACGAGACGGAACCCCTAATGGATTTAATACAATGTCAACTGGTGTACCGTCTTCTAAGTAAGGCATGTCTTCCTCCTTAACTATACGAGCTACAATACCTTTATTTCCATGGCGACCAGCCATTTTATCACCCACTTTTAATTTTCGTTTTTGAGCAATATAAACTTTAGCTAATTGAACTATTCCATTTGGTAGTTCATCGCCAACAGTGATTTGGAATTTTTCACGTTTATATTTCCCTAAATAATCATTAAATTGAATTAGAAAATTGTGTAATAAACGTTCAATTTGTTCGTTTTTATCTTTGTCAGTAGTCCAATTACTTGGGTTTATTTCGCTATAGTCGATTCTCTCTAATAATTTTTGAGTAAACTTTGTTCCGCGAGGAATTACTTGTTCACCTAAAATATTACTCACTCCTTGTGATGAACGATTATTTAGTAAAACAAATAATTTATCTACTAATTTTAATTTTAAATTATAATTATTTTTTTCGTGATCAGCATCTAGTTTTTCAACCAATGGCTTTTCTTCCGCTTTTAATTTTTTATCTTTAATAACGCGAGAAAACAATTTTTTATTAACGACAACTCCTTTTATTGAAGGGGATACACGAAGTGATGCGTCTTTAACATCTCCTGCTTTATCACCAAAAATTGCGCGAAGTAATTTTTCTTCTGGCGATGGATCGGTTTCCCCTTTTGGAGTGATTTTTCCTATCAATATATCACCTTCTTTTACCTCGGCACCAATTCTAATAATGCCTTTGTCATCTAAATCCTTGGTTGCCTCTTCGCTAACATTAGGAATATCAGGTGTTAATTCCTCCATTCCACGTTTTGTATCACGCACTTCTAAAGTATATTCATCAATGTGAATGGAAGTAAATATGTCTTCACGTATGATTTTTTCGCTAATTACAATTGCATCTTCAAAGTTGTAACCTTTCCATGGCATGAATGCCACTTTTAAGTTTCTTCCTAAAGCTAGTTCGCCGTCTTGAGTGGCAAAACCTTCACATAATACCTGACCTTTAGTTACTTTATCACCCTTTTTAACAATAGGCTTTAAATTAATACAAGTGCTTTGATTTGTTTTTTGAAATTTCGTTAGTTTGTAAGATTTCACATCACCTTCAAAACTGATTAATTTTTCATCATCGTTTCGGTTATATTTGATTATAATTTCCTGAGCATCCACATATTCAACAACACCTTCTCCCTGGGAATTAATTAATACACGACTATCCTCTGCAACCCTAGCTTCGATACCAGTTCCGACTATGGGTGCTTGAGGACGTAATAATGGAATCGCTTGACGTTGCATGTTAGAACCCATTAGCGCTCTATTTGCATCGTCATGCTCTAGAAATGGAATTAATGAAGCTGCAATTGAGGCAATTTGATTTGGAGCAATGTCCATCAAATGTATTTTTTCAGGATCAAGAATAGGAAAATCGCCTTCGTAACGCGAAGTAATTTTCTTTGTAATAATATTTCCTTTGTTGTCAATATCTACATTAACTTGAGCGATATTTTTTTGATCTTCTTCTTCAGCTGTAAGGAAGGTAATGGGTTTATTAATATCTAGTTTTCCGTTTGTAACAGTTCTGTATGGGGTTTCAATAAAACCTAATTTGTTTACTTTAGCATAAACACAAAGAGATGATATTAATCCGATATTTGGACCTTCAGGGGTTTCTATAGTACATAATCGTCCATAGTGAGTGTAGTGAACATCACGAACTTCAAAACCTGCACGCTCTCGACTTAAACCTCCTGGCCCTAGTGCCGATAAACGACGCTTATGAGTAATCTCTGATAAAGGATTTGTTTGATCCATAAATTGAGATAACTGGTTGGTACCAAAGAATGAATTAATAACAGAACTTAATGTTTTTGCGTTGATTAAATCTGTTGGAGTAAAAACTTCATTGTCACGAACATTCATTCTTTCGCGAATGGTTCGAGACATACGTGCTAAACCTACTCCAAATTGAGAATATAATTGTTCACCAACTGTTCTTACGCGACGGTTACTTAAGTGATCGATATCATCTACATCAGTTTTTGAATTTATTAATTCAATTAGATATTTAATGATGAGAATCATGTCTTCTTTAGTTAATACACGAATTTCCATTGGGATAGATAATCCCAATTTTTTATTAATTCGATAACGTCCAACCTCACCTAAATCGTAACGTTTATCAGAGAAAAATAATTTATCTATAACTCCACGAGCCGTTTCTTCATCTGGTGGTTCTGCATTACGAAGTAAACGATAAATAAATTCAATAGCTTCTTTTTCAGAGTTTGTTGAATCTTTTTGTAAGGTGTTATAAATGATTGCAAAATCTGCGGTATTAACATCTTGTTTATGTAAAATAATAGATTTTACTCCCGCATCAACGATAAGGTCGATGTGTTCGTCTTCTAAAATAGTTTCACGTTCTATAATTACTTCATTACGCTCGATAGATACAACTTCTCCGGTGTCTTCATCTACAAAATCTTCTAGCCATATTTTAAGAACACGTGCTGCTAATTTTCTTCCTATTTCGCGTTTTAATCCTGCTTTACTTACTTTGATTTCGTCAGCCAATCCAAAAATTTCTAAAATTTGTTTATCGCTTTCAAAACCAATAGCACGTAATAATGTGGTTACTGGTAATTTTTTCTTACGATCGATATAAGCGTACATCACATTATTAATGTCGGTTGCAAATTCAATCCAACTTCCTTTGAAAGGAATAACGCGTGCACTGTATAATTTTGTACCGTTAGCATGACGGCTTTGACCAAAAAATACCCCTGGCGAACGATGTAATTGAGAAACAATAACACGTTCAGCACCATTTATAATAAAAGATCCTTTTGGTGTCATGTAAGGAATTGTTCCCAAATAAACATCTTGCATAATGGGTTCAAAATCTTCGTGTTCAGGGTCTGTACAATAAAGGTATAATTTTGCCTTTAGAGGAACTGAATATGTTAGTCCACGTTCGATACATTCTGATAGAGCATAGCGTGGCGGGTCGATATAATAATCTTTAAATTCTAATACAAAATTATTTCTTGCATCTGAGATAGGAAAATTTTCGGCAAACACTTTAAATAAACCTTCTTTTTTTCGGTTTTCTGGTGTTGTTTCTAATTGGAAAAAATCTTGAAAAGATTTAACCTGAATATCTAAAAAATCCGGATATTCGATCGGAAATTTATTTGACGAGAAATTAACTCGTTTTGGAATTTTTATATTTGCAGCCAATTTTATTTAAATATTAAGTTAATACAATGATTACTTCTTTTTGTTCGCTATATTATAAAAACAAGAAAATGAATTTTAATTTACAATCATTTTCGAATAAATTATAACAGAACTACTTAATTTCTGCTTTGGCACCAGCTTCTTCTAAAGCTTTTTTAATTGCATCAGCTTCTTCTTTACCAATTCCTTGTTTGATTGGTTTTGGAGCGCCATCTACTAGGTCTTTAGCTTCTTTTAAGCCTAAACCTGTTAGATCTTTAACAACTTTTACGACACCTAGTTTAGCACCGCCAGCTTCTAATAAAATTACATCATATGACGTTTTTACTGCAGCAGCTTCGCCACCACCACCACCACCAGAAACCACAACTGCAGCTGCAGCTGGTTCGATACCGTGTTCATCTTTTAATACTTTAGCTAATTCTTGTACTTCTTTAACTGTTAAGCTAACTAATTGATCAGCAATTGCTTTTATATCTGCCATGTTTTTATATTTTAGTTATTATTTATAAATTAATTTTTAATTTGTTTTTAAGCGGCAACATTTTCGTTACCGCCTTTGTTTTCGAGAGCGCCTAATAATCTTTGAATTGGAGACTTTAATAATCCAATTACTTCGCCTATTAATTCGTTTTTAGATTTTAATCCTACTAAAGAATCTAATTGGTTGTCGCCTATAAAAATCATTTCTTCTACGTAGGCAGCTTTTAATGCTGGCTTTTTATCGTTTTTACGAAAATCTTTTATAATTTTAGCTGGAGCATTAGAAACATCAGTAAAAATTAGTGCTGTTTCTCCCTTAAGAGCAGGAATTAATTCAGCTAGTTTACTGTCTTTTGCTTTTTCTATTGCTTTTTTTAGTAATGTATTTTTAATAACAGTAACCGAAATATGTTTTTCAAAACATTGTTTTCGGAATGCATTTACTTTATCAACAGTTAAAGATGAACAATCTGCTAAATAGATTTTATTATTGGCATTTAGTTTTTCAACCAACCGCTCAATTACTTGTGTTTTTTCGGTTTTATTCATTATAGCAGTTTTTTAGGTGAATGTTTTAGTGTCAATTTTTATGCCAGCACTCATTGTACTACTCAGTGTTACAGATTTTACATAATTTCCTTTTGCGCTGGATGGTTTTAATTTTAAAATTGTTTGCAATAATTCATTCGCATTGTCAGATAATTTTGTAGCATCAAAAGAAGCTTTACCAATACCCGCATGAATGATTCCTGCTTTATCTACTTTAAAATCAATTTTGCCTCCTTTTGAGTCTGTTACTGCTTTTGCAATATCCATTGTAACGGTTCCGGTTTTTGGGTTTGGCATTAATCCACGTGGACCTAATACTCTTCCTAAAGCACCAACTTTACCCATTACAGAAGGCATTGTAATGATAACATCCACATCTGTCCAACCACTTTTTATTTTTTCAATGTATTCATCTAATCCAACATAATCAGCACCTGCTGCTTTAGCTTCAGCTTCCTTATCAGGAGTTACTAATGCTAAAACGCGCATAGTTTTGCCTGTACCGTGTGGTAAACTAACGGTGCCGCGTACCATTTGATTAGCTTTGCGAGGGTCAACTCCTAAACGGATCGCAAGATCCACAGAGGCATCAAATTTAGTGGTTGTAATTTCCTTTACAATTTTTGATGCTTCAAGAACGGAGTAAGACTTGTTAGCGTCGTATTTGACGAGAACAGCCTTTCTTTTTTTAGTCAACGTTGCCATTTCTTAAGCTTGTTTTTTTGTTAATAATTTTTATTAATTAGTGAGGTTTTTCACCTGTTACTGTAACCCCCATGCTTCGGGCAGTTCCCACAACCATATTCATAGCCGATTCAATTGTAAAACAATTCATATCTACAATTTTATCTTCAGCGATTGCTCGAACCTGAGCCCAATTTAATGAGCCAACTTTTTTACGATTGCTTGAAGAGGACCCGCTTTTAATTTTAGCAATTTCCAATATTTGTATTGCAACTGGCGGACGTTTGATAACAAAATCAAAAGATTTATCGGTATACACATTTATTATTACAGGTAAAACTTTACCAGCATTTTCTTGGGTTCTTGCGTTAAATTGTTTACAGAATTCCATGATGTTTACACCTTTAGCGCCTAATGCAGGACCAATAGGGGGTGATGGATTAGCAGCTCCACCTTTAATTTGCAATTTTACTATTGCCGATAACTCTTTTGCCATTTTTTATATTTTATTTATGATGTTAAATTTTGTTTTGAGAATTTTATGTTTACTTTGAGTTGGAAGCAGCAAAGCGTCTCATTTAAACTTAAAACAAATAACTATCAATGTTTATACTTTGTAATTACTCTAATTCAACTTCACCAAAATTTAGTTCTACTGGAGTTTTACGTCCAAATATTTTAACAGTAACTTTAATTTTCTTTTTATCGTCCATTACTTCTTCTATAACTCCATTAAAGCCATTAAATGGACCATTTATTACTTTTACAGACTCGCCCACGGTATAATTCGTGGTCATTGTTCCTTCACTTTCCACTAATTCGTCTACTTTTCCTAGAATTCGATTTACCTCGGTCATTCTCATTGGAACAGCAACACCACCTTTTTTTTCACCTAAAAAGCCAATAACACCAGTAATATTTTTGATTACGTGAGGAACTTCTCCACTAAGGTTTGCCTCAATAAGAACATAACCTGGGTAAAAATTTCGTTCTTTCGTTATTTTTTTTCCATTACGAATTTGTATTACTTTTTCGGTAGGAATTAACACTTGTGAAACATGGTCGTTTAATTTTAAACGGGTAATTTCTACCTCAATATATTGTTTAACTTTTTTCTCCTGTCCGCTAATAGCACGAACAACGTACCATTTTTTTGAAGAGTTTTCAGTTTTAACTAAGTCAGCCATTTTATTTTTATTTTAACTTATTAAATTATTTAATAATGTCGTATGCTTGTTTCATTAATACTTCAAAAACAAAATCCATTCCAAAAACAATTAAGGCTATAATGACAGAAGATACCATAACAACAATAGCGCTACTTTGAAGTTCAGGCCAAGTTGGCCAGCTTACTTTGTTTAGTAATTCGTTTTTAGTTTCAGATAGATAAGTTCCTATTTTGCTCATTTCATTATATTTTAAATTTAATAGTATTAAATTTATTTTTAATTTAATTTTTTTTCTGCACGGGCGGAGAGATTCGAACTCCCATCAGCGGTTTTGGAGACCGACATTCTACCATTGAACTACGCCCGTATAGTTTAAATTATACTCCTTTTATAAATGGCAAAATGGCATCCCGATTATGGGAGCCATCTCGTCATTAATAATGACAAAAGAATTTAGTCTAAAATTTCTGTTACTTGTCCAGCTCCTACAGTACGTCCGCCCTCACGAATAGCAAAACGAAGACCTTTATCCATAGCAATTGGGTTTATTAAGTTAACAGTAATTGTAACGTTGTCTCCTGGTAAAACCATTTCACGTCCTTTTTCTAATTCAATTTCTCCAGTAACGTCAGTTGTACGGAAATAGAATTGAGGACGGTATTTATTTTGAAATGGAGTATGACGACCACCTTCTTCTTTTTTCAAGATATAAACTTCTGCTTTAAATTTAGCGTGAGGTTTTACTGTACCCGGTTTGATAATAACCATGCCACGTTTGATATCTTTTTTCTCAACACCGCGTAACAATAAACCTACATTATCTCCAGCTTCGCCGTAATCTAAAATTTTACGAAACATTTCAACACCAGTTACAGTAGAGTTTAGTTTTTCAGCGCCCATACCAATAATTTCAACAGCATCAGCAGTATTAATAGTTCCAGTTTCTATTCTGCCTGTAGCAACAGTTCCACGACCAGTAATTGTAAATACATCTTCAACAGGCATTAAAAATGGCTTATCTTTTTCACGAGGAGGAATAGGGATATAAGTATCAACAGCTTCCATTAAATCCATAATTTTATCAACCCATTTGGGGTCGTTGTTTAAACCTCCCAGAGCAGAACCTTGAATGATAGGAGTTGTATTGCCGTCAAACTTATAAAAAGTTAATAGTTCACGAATTTCCATTTCAACTAATTCTAACAATTCAGCATCATCAACCATATCCACTTTATTCATAAACACAACAATTTTAGGAACACCAACCTGGCGAGCTAAAAGAATATGTTCACGAGTTTGTGGCATAGGTCCGTCAGTGGCAGCAACAACTAAAATTGCACCATCCATTTGAGCCGCACCAGTAACCATATTTTTTACATAATCAGCATGACCAGGACAATCAACATGAGCATAGTGACGATTAGCCGTTGCGTATTCAACGTGAGAGGTGTTAATTGTAATTCCACGCTCTTTTTCTTCAGGAGCGTTATCGATTGACGAGAAATCACGAATTTCGCACAAGCCTTTAGAAGCTAATACTGTAGTAATAGCTGCAGTTAATGTAGTTTTCCCGTGATCTACGTGACCAATTGTTCCAATGTTTACGTGGGGTTTGGAACGGTCGAATTTTTCTTTTGCCATATTTATTTATTTTTACTTTATTGTTTGTATATTTTTATTTTTTTTATTTTAAATTTATGATTTTGAGCTGTTGAGCAGGATTGAACTGCCGACCTCCTCCTTACCAAGGAGGTGCTCTACCACTGAGCTACAACAGCTTGTTTAAAGTCTCAAAAGTATAATCCAATCTATTAAAGAACAAACAACTTCAAACTTAAAGTCCCTATTTTTGAACTTTCAAAAAAACAAAAAAACCTGAGCTAAGTTTTTTTATTTTTTAGTCGCCTCATTTGTTAGGCTTTTATTTTCAACTTCACTATTCTAAATCCCTAAGAGCGAAAGACGGGTCTCGAACCCGCAACCTCCAGCTTGGAAGGCTGGAGCTCTACCAATTGAGCTACTTTCGCTTGGTGTTAAAATTTCAAAACAACAATGTTATCAGTGGGGACAGGAGGATTCGAACCTCCGAAGTCGAAACAACAGATTTACAGTCTGTCCCATTTGGCCACTCTGGTATATCCCCGGTTTCAATACTGGAGCCGAAGAAGGGACTCGAACCCCCGACCTACTGATTACAAATCAGTGGCTCTACCAGCTGAGCTACTTCGGCACTTTTAACATATAAAAGAACAAGCCTTTTAAAAAGGGATTGCAAATGTACACAAACTTTTTGTGCCAACAAATTAAATATTCATTATTTTTCATAAAATATAAAAATAGTACTTTTTTAATTATTTCAATATTTTTAAGTCGTTTGGGAGATAGTTATTTGTTCGGTTTTGAAGAATTTTTGCCCAGCCTAAGCCGTAGTTTTTATATCTCAATAATGTCAATCCTTTTTTATTATTATCATTTTCAAAGCTTTCTTTTTTTAAATATTTTAAACTGTTTAAATAATCTAATTCAATTGAATTAATTAATAGGTTAGCATTAATAGACCATGCTAATTCATGATTTGGAACTAGGTCTTTTCCCTTTATTTCACCTATTACAATGCCAGCTTTTTTAAAATACAAATGTTTTTCAAAATTTGATAAAAAAGATGCAACTAAAAAATTAGTAAGATGGTATTGATTATTTATTTTAAGGATGAATTGATTATTTAATGGATTTAAATAAGGTTTTAACAATTCAATATTTAATTTTGAGGCATCGAAGTTGTTTTTCTTTTTTAATTGAGAGACTGAATGTTTTTCTGTTTTTTTTCTTAAAACTGCACAAAAAAAACCTTCGCTTTTAGTAAGATGTGGATAAAATCTATACCCCAAACCAGTATCTACAATACCCCATTCTTTTTCGATTTTAATGGAAACATACTCCATTTGATGATTTTTTATCATCCAAGCAACAATATCTTCATTTTCGTTAACAGAGTAAGAGCAGGTGCTATAAAAAATTATTCCATTTTCGACAAGGCTGGGCAAGACGTCTAAAATAATTTGCTTTTGTCGATGAAAACAGGTGTTAACATTGTTTTGACTCCATTCATTAATTGCATCTGGTTTTTTTCGAAACAAACCGCTACCACTGCATGGTGCGTCAATTACAATGGCGTCGAAAAATGAAGGTATTTCTGAAAATTTATGAGGATCGTTATTGGTTACAATGCTATTGCAGGCCCCCCATTTACTTAGATTTTGTGCTAAAATTTTTGCTCGCGATTTAATAAGTTCATTGGCTACAATTAAGCTATCATTATTTAAGAGTGAATTAATAAGAGTGCTTTTTCCTCCGGGAGCAGCACATAAATCTAAAATTTTTAAATTTTCTGAAAAATTTAGGGTTTGTATTAAGGCTAATTCTAAGAACATACTTCCTGCCTCTTGAACATAGTAACATCCGGCATGAAAAAGAGGATCGAGAGTAAATGAAGGGCGATTGTTTATATAGAATCCATTTATATTCCATGGAACTGGTTGATTTAATTTAAAGTCTAACTCTACTTTTTTAAAGGGATTAAGTCTAATAGATGTTATTTTATTTTCCTTGTTATGCACATCAACAAATGCTTTTTCATCAAAATGATCTAATAAGACCAAACTGTTTAAAAGTTCTTGAGGCAGATTTGGCATAGTTTAAAATTAAACGGTTTCTTTGTTTATATTTTTTTTGTGGAGTACAAAGTAACTAAAATAAATCTTTCGTCTGATAAGGCTCAATATAAAATTAAAAATTGGTGCGCTTATCAAGAAAGATCTCAGCATGAAACACGACAAAAGTTGTTTGACTATGGTTTGTTTTCTGAGGATGTAGAAAATATTATTTCAAAATTGATAGAGGAGAATTTTTTAAATGAACAACGTTTTTCTCTGGCTTTTGCGAGTGGAAAATTTAATATAAAACATTGGGGTAGAAATAAAATAAAAAATGAATTAAAAAAACATCGAGTTACAGATTACTGCATAAGTCTCGCGTTAAAGAGTATAGAAATAAACGAATATGAATTAATTATAAATAAAGTAATAAAAAAGAAATTGAAATTACTTAAAACAAATAATTCTCAAAAAAATAAATATATTGTATTACAATATTTAATTTCTAGAGGTTTTGAAAGCGATATTGTTTTAGCAACTTTAAATAAACATTTATAAAAAATTAAATGAATATAGATTTAAAAAACAAACGTGCAATTGTATGTGGAAGTTCACAAGGAATTGGCAAAGCAATTGCTATGGAGTTAGCAATTTTGGGTGCCCATGTAACATTACTAGCAAGAAATGAACAAAGTTTAAAACAAACTAAAAATGAGTTGTATAATAATGGACAACAATTACATTCTTATTTATGTGTAGATTTTTCTGACACTAATAAACTAAAAGAATTGGTTGAGCAGTTTATTCAGCGAAGTGGACCAATAAATATTTTAATAAATAATACGGGAGGCCCGGCATCTGGCCCAATATTAAATGCTAAACCTGAAGAGTTTTTAATGGCTTTTAATAATCATTTAATTTGTAATCATATTTTAGCGCAGACTTGTATTGAAGGAATGAAATTGAGTGGGTATGGACGAATAATTAACGTGATTTCAACATCTGTTAAACAAGCATTACCTAATTTAGGCGTAAGTAATACAATAAGAGCTGCCGTCGCTAATTGGGCAAAAACAATGGCTAATGAATTAGGAAAATTTGGAATAACAGTTAACAATGTATTACCTGGTGCTACAGTTACTCAAAGATTAGCAACCATTATCGAAAATAAGGCAATTAAAACTCAGGTAAGTCTTGATATAATTAAACAAGAAATGTTACAAGAAATTCCATTGGCTCGTTTTGCTGAAGCTAGTGAAATAGCTAATGCAGTTGCTTTTTTAGCATCACCTGCTGCTTCATATGTCAATGGTATCAATCTTCCTATTGATGGAGGAAGAACTTCTTGTTTATAGTTAAACATTAATTTATTGCATATAAACTTTTGATTTCTAATTAAATAACATTTTATAGCTATAAGTGTTAACATTAGCATGTTACTAAAACAAAGATTAGTCTTTTAAATCAGTTGATTGATAAGCTAAATTAGTGATTATGATAAAATATTTTTTCATTCTCATTAATTCTCTTATACTATTTATTTTTGGTTTATTACAAATTGATAATTCTATAACGATAAAAAACAATCTTCCTTCAAATTTTATTGTTGGACAAGAAGTCGCTGTAGAATTTAGAATAAGTAAAGGCATTCAATCAGGCTTTTCAAAATTTCAATTAGAGTTACCTTATGGAATTAGTATAACAAAAAAAGAAGAAATGAATGCCATATATTCTGTCGAAAATGGAGTTTCTCAATGGATATGGTCTGAGGTCCCAAAGGATGAAGAAATTTTAATTAAATTAACTTTAGTTGCCTCTGAGGTTGGAATTGGATTAAAAACGTTTAATTCAAATTATTCTTTTATTGAGAAAAATGAAAAAAAAGTAATTAACATGTTGCCAATGGAGATATCTATTCAAAGTAACATAAATAATAAAGGTTTTGTGAATAAAGATACTCTGACTAAAGCTGAACCAAATACAAGTATTGAAATTATTCGTTTAATTTCGGATGGGCCTAATTCGAATGAAAAAACAATTAATATTAAAATTAAAAAAGGTGACACAAAAGGTTTTGCGAAATATAGTGATGAAATCGATCAGATTTTAAATGTAAAAGCCATCAAAACAGATGGGGGTTCTTTTTCTGTATCTGATGGTAAAATAAAATTTGTTTGGGTAGAGGTTCCAACAAAGTCTGAATTGGAGGTTTCTTATCAATTAAATCTTAAAAATCAAAATTCAAATATTTTAAAAGGAGAATATTCATATTTGGAAAAAAATCAAAGTAAAAAATTTACAGCTAAGCCAGAGATTTTAATTGTTGGTGAATTATTAGATGAAACCAAACCCTTAACATTTATAAAACAAGAAGAAGCAAAAGATATTACTCAAGCAAATAAAGTTAATGAAATTATTTCAAAAATAATAATCGAAGACTCAAAACAAAATTTAACTGTTGAAAAAACATCAACTATAGTTTCACAAACACCTAACTTGGTCAAAAATGAAGCTAATGAAGCAAAAATACCCGAAGCAGATTTAGTAAAAGAAACCCCTCAGATATTTAATGCTAATCCGAATTTTGTAGTACAAATAGGAGCTTTTAAAAGTACAAAAGTTGTTGCTACTGTTTTAATAAAAAAATATCGCATAACAGATAAAATTGTTGATGAACTTCATGACGGGTTTTCAAAGTTTATGGTAGGCAATCATAACTTATATAAAGAAGCTCGTAAACATAGAGATATTATAAAAGGTAAACATGGTGTAAAAGATGCTTTTATAGCCGCATATAATGTTGGAAAAAGAATTACTGTTCAAGAGGCCTTAATGGTTAGTAAGCAAAGTTGGTTTAAGGAAACAAACTAATTATTTTTATTTTACTGTGGTATGCGATTTATTCTAACTCTAATTATATTTTTATTTTTAGCTAATAAAATCAGTTTAGCTCAAGAACCACAAATTATTCGAGTAAAAAAAGAGTTAAACTTAAAAAAGGTAGTGTTTGATAATTCAGATTTTCGTTTAGTGGTTATTGACCGATATGGAAATCCTCGAGTAAATAAAATAGCATCCTACCAATTAGATATAAAAATGCCTAATGAAACCAAATTTTTTTTTGGTTTTGGAAATAATTTAAGTCAAGAAATGCTTGATTATTTGTATAAATTAGATAAAGCGACAAGTATTTTTTTTAACAAAATTATGGTATACAATGAAGATGACCAACTTATTAATTTGCCCGATTTTAAAGAGGAATGGATTCCACCTTTAAAAAAGTCGAAAAAAAATAAATCAAAGTGATTTAAATAAATAAAATTTTAGTTATTGACAGGCAAGAAAGAGTATTTTTTTTAGTAATATGGCATTTGATGAGTAAAATTTTAAGGTATTTAATTTTACATCAATAATTTTATCTTCATCCATTATAGGTAATAATTGAGGTTGAGTATTGAGCTATTTTAAGTTTGGAATATCGAGACAAAATTTCTTAATATAAAATTAAATCAATTATGAATACTTAATTTTCAATTAAATCTTTTCTAGCTTTGTAGTCTCCTTGAGATTTAATCCGTTGAATTTTACATATTAAATCACCAAATAATATTTTATTATAAATCTTTAGGATAACAAATAAAATATTTTGTCACTGTTTTACTTAAACTTTGAATATTTAATAAATCGCTGGCAGCAGCAACGTCAATTAAATTTTCTTTATTCATTAAAATATTAATATTAAATTGATTAGCATTATATGCACTATTATTTACTTTTCCTGTTGTTACAAAGTAAGCGGCATCCGATATATTTATTTTGTATTTTTTGCAAACAGTTTCAATCAGTTTATTTTTATAATTATTTGAAATAACAGTATTTTGAATTTCAATTTTAAATAATTTTCTATCTAATAAATTTAAACATAATTTACTTAAAATTAAATCGTCATGTTCGCTCCAAACTTTAATAGATGCCATTATATCATTATCATCTAATTTTGAAAATTGAGAAAGTAAATTAGTATTTTTTTCAAAATCTTTTTTTGTAAAATCTTTTTGTAAAAATAATTTTAGAGCAGGACTTGCAAATAAATCAATTCCTTTAGATGAAAATTCTTTAGCTCGTTTTAAAATTTTTATAAGTAAGGTTTCGGCGCTTAATACTGTTTTATGAAGATACACTTGCCAGTACATTAATCTTCTGGCGATTAAAAACTTTTCGATACTATAAATAGCTTTATACTCAACCACTAATTCATTTTTTACAACATTTAGCATTTTAATTATTCTGTCGCTGCTTATAACCCCTTCGCTTACTCCAGTAAAAAAACTATCACGTTTTAAGTAATCTAAACGATCCATATCTAATTGTGAACTTACTAATTGATGTAAAAACCGTCTTTTATATTTTCCATTGAAAATTTTTAAAGCCAAATTTAATTTTCCATTAAATTCCTTGTTTAATTTATCCATAAGTAAGCTACTAATAGTTTCGTGGCTAATTCCTTTTACTAATGTGTGTTCGAGAGTGTGAGAAAATGGACCATGACCAATATCATGTAGTAAAATTGCAACCAAAACAGCTTCAGATTCTTCATCAGAAATAATAATATCTTTTTGTCTTAAAGTAAAAACAGCTTCTTGCATTAAATGCATTGCTCCTATAGCATGATGAAATCGAGTGTGAAGCGCACCAGGATATACTAAATTTGTTAATCCTAATTGTTTTATTCTTCTTAATCTTTGAAAAGTTGGATGATTAATTAAGTCGTATATTAATTCGCTTGGTATTGTTACAAAACCATATATGGGATCGTTAATTATTTTTCTTTTGTTTGTTGACATTTAAAAACTAAAATTCGTTAATTAAGATAATAGAGATAAATTTAATACGTTATTTGTAATAAAACCAACTAAATGGATAAAATAAAAATTCTTTGGGCCGATGATGAAATAGCTTTGTTAAAACCACATATTTTTTTTTTAGATGGAAAGGGCTATGAAATTGTAACTGCACTTAGTGGAGACGAAGCCGTTGATTTAATAAAAGACGACAAGAGTATTAAAGCTGTTTTGCTTGACGAAAACATGCCAGGAATTTCTGGATTAGATGCTTTATTAAAAATAAAGCAAATAAATAATGATTTGCCTGTTATTATGATTTCTAAAAGTGAAGAAGAGCGTATCATGGATGATGCAATTGGTGGAAAAATTGCCGATTATTTGATAAAACCTGTCAATCCAAATCAAATTTTGTTATCGTTAAAAAAAGCAATAGATAATAAGCGTTTGGTTAGTGAAAAAACCAATACCGACTATCGCAAAGAATTTGGTCAGATAGGAATTAGTATAAATGATAATTTATCCTGGAATGATTGGGTCGAATTGTACAAGAAGATAATTTATTGGGAGCTTGAAATGGATAAACTCCAGGATAAAAGCATGTTAGACGTTTTGAAAATGCAAAAATCGGATGCGAACAATCAGTTTTTTAAGTTTATTGAAAAAAATTATGTTAACTGGTTAAATGGAAAAAATCCAAATCCTCCAACAATGAGCCATACTTTGATTAAAAATAAATTTTTAAAAGAAATAGGTCCAGACAAAGATTCGGTTTTTTTTATATTAATTGATAATTTAAGATTTGACCAATGGAAAATTATTCAACCACTTGTTCAAGATTATTTTAAAGTAGAAACCGAAGAGTCTTTTTTTTGTATTTTACCCACTGCCACTCAATATGCTCGCAATTCAATTTTTAGTGGATTACTTCCAAGTGAAATAGAAAAAAGATTTCCTAATCAATGGTTAAATGATGAAGAGGAAGGTGGTAAAAATTTACACGAAGAAGCATTTATGCAGGCTCAATTAAAACGATTGGGTAAAGATGTAAAAATGAGTTATAATAAAATCACTAATATAAATGCAGGTAAAAAATTATCTGATAATATAAATAATTTAATGCAGAATAAGTTGAACGTTATTGTCTATAATTTTGTTGATATGTTAAGCCACGCAAGAACAGAAATGGAAGTTATTAGAGAGTTGGCCGAAAACGAATCTGCTTACAGAAGCATTACTTATAGTTGGTTTGAACATTCTCCATTATTTGAGATTTTTAAACAATTAGCCTCTAAAAAAGTTAAAATAATTATTACAACAGATCATGGAACAGTTTTGGTAAAAGAACCTACTAAAATTTTAGGCGACAAAAACGTTAATTCTAATTTACGTTATAAGCAGGGTAGGGCACTTGAATACAATTATAAAGAAGTATTTGAAATTAAAAATCCATCTGATGCCTATCTTCCTGTTCAGCATCCAAGTTCGCGCTTTGTTTTTGCAAGAGATGACAGGTTTTTTGCCTACCCAAATAATTTTAATCATTATGTTAACTATTATAAAAATACCTTTCAACATGGTGGTGTGAGTTTAGAAGAAATTATTATTCCATACATTGTTTTAAATTCAAAGTAATTTTTACGCTCATAAAATCATGAAGCCATCATTAGAATTAATAATTAATAATACCGATGAATTACGAACTGTTACCGATACATTACTTAATTTTATTGATGAAACCAGAATTGTTTTATTTTATGCACCAATGGGCGCAGGTAAAACAACTCTTATTAAACAACTTTGTAAAAAACTAGGCAGCCGTGATAATTTTAGTAGCCCTACATATTCTATTATTAATGAATACATAGGGCCTCAGCAAAAAATATATAATTTTGATTTATATCGACTAAAAACAGAAGAGGAGTTGTTTGATTTGGGTATTGAGGAATATTTGAATTCGGGTAATTATTGTTTTTTTGAATGGCCAGAATTAGTAGAAGTATTTATAAATAATAAATACATAAAGTTAGAAATTGAAGTAAAAGAAAATATTCGTTATCTTAGAGCGACAAAATTTTAATGATAAGTGGGGAATAGAAATGAATTATGATCATAAAAAATATATAGTGATTGATTATCAAAAAACTAATATTACTGGATAAATTTTTGGTGTAGATGTTTTGAATGACTATGCATATGCGATAATGGATCCTGTGAAATTTTTATATTTTGAACTTACTGATGGTGCAAATTTTTGGATGTTAAACTCAGTTAGAAAATAGAAGCTATATAATCCTAACAATAAATTTTACATGTCTTGGGTATTGAAACAAGGTGCAGGAATTGTTAATCCAAGAACGTATATAAGTTTATTTGGATAGGAGTTAAATATCGATTGGCATATTGCATATTTGATAGTTGATGTAGAAAGTGGTTTAAAAATTGAATTTTTAAATCATGGCTTTTTTGAATTTAATGGATAAGAATCATACGCAGATTACATGAAATATTTGGTTTAATGTAAAGTTAATGGTTCAGCTAGGCATCAGTTTTTTATTGGTCATCTTACTGGCACCATAGGATTAAGATTTGATTCAAAGAAATGACTCGATGATATTATAATTTTTACAAAAAAATATCAGAGCAAACAAACAAACAATATGTTATGCTTGCACAACCATTTACAGTGGCAAATGCCAAATTAACTTTACTCAAATCGTTAGTTTTTACGATGGTGTGCTGGTAAAAAAGTAGCCCTATAAAAGAGCTGCCGCCCATTATATAAAGCCAACCAAAGTTTCCAAAAAAGTAAGCCGATATTACGCATATTGCAGTTAATAAATGGAAAAATTCAGATAATCTTAGTGCTTTTTTTCTGCCTAAGAATACCGGTATAGATTTTAGGTTTTGAACTTTATCAAATTCGTCATCTTGAAGGGCATAAATAATATCAAATCCACTTGTCCATAAAAAAACTAAAAAACTAAAAAGTATAGGTAAACCATCAAATTTTTCGGTTAACGCAATATAGCCACCAATAGGAGCAAGAGCCAATCCAAGCCCTAAAATTAAATGACAAAGTGAAGTAAATCGTTTTGTAAAACTATAGCCCAAAATAATAATTAGAGCAATTGGCGATAGGTAAAAACAAAGTGAATTAATTAAATAGCTACAAAAAATAAAAAATATGCAGCAAGTAATTACTAAAAAAATAGCAGCGTTTGGCGAGATAATATTAGAAGGGATTTCTCGAATGGCCGTTCTTGGATTTTTTTTATCAAAATGTCTGTCAATGTATCGATTAAAAGCCATAGCTGCGCTTCGAGCAAAAAGCATACACAAAATAACTAGGATAAATTTTTCCCAATTAAACGAAACTGTATTAGTTTTAATTGCTAGAGAAAAGCCAATAAAACAAAAAGGTAAAGCGAAAATAGTATGACTAAATTTTATGAGAGATAAATAATTTTTAAAAATTGCAATCATATTAGAGTTATTTTCCTCTTCCTTGAAGAACAATTAAAATAGTATGAACTAATATTTTAAAATCTAATAAAAGACTCACGTTTTCGATATATAAAATATCAAATTTTAATCTATTAATCATTTGTTCCACATTTTCAGCATAGCCATATTTAACCTGCCCCCAACTTGTAATACCTGGCCTTACCTTTTGAAGATGTTTATAATGTGGTGCTTTTAAAATAATTTGATCTATATAAAATTGTCTTTCAGGGCGAGGTCCAACTAAGCTCATGTTTCCAATTAATACGTTATAAAATTGAGGTATTTCGTCCAGACGAACTTTTCTTAAAAACTTGCCTATTTTAGTAACGCGAGGATCATTTGAACTAGAGAGTGCAGGACCTTCTTTTTCCGCATCAGATATCATAGTTCTGAATTTATAAATATAGAAAGGTTTACCATGAATACCTATTCGAACTTGCTTAAAAAATATAGGTCCTTTTGATCCAAATTTCACAAAAAGTCCTATAATAACATAAGCCCAACTAAAAAATATTAAAACAAATAATGACGAAGAGACATCTATAAAACGTTTAACTGAAATTTGCCATTCAGGGTTAATTTGATTTTTTATTTCGATAAGGGGAGTTCCTAAAATACTCGTCATTTTAACATGACCACTCAAAATATCATAAATATCTGGGATAATTTTGATAATAACTCCCATATCACCCAAATCATTAACAATATTTTTTATGTATTCATGCTCAAAGCTTTCAAGAGCAATAATCACTTCCTCTATTTCATTGTCTTTAATAATTTGTCTAATATTATCATATTCACCTAAGTGTTTTAATTGTATTTTAAGTTGTTCAGAATATCCATTTTTCCCTTCGATATGAATAAAGCCTATAAAAATATTTCCAATACCATTTTTTAAGGCATTTATTTCGTTAAATAATTTAAGTGCCCGATCGTTGCTTCCTAAAATAATTGTGTTAAATCCCAATTTCCTATTTTGAATTTTGTGATTAATGTTTGTAGATAAAATAATCCGAAAAATGGAGGTAATAAAAAAATGCGCAGAAAACAAAACAAAATAAAGTTTATAATACAATTTATAAGTTGCAACGGAGTCATCTAACAATATAACAAAAAATAAAACGGTAACTCCTAATATAGTAGTTGATAATATTTGAACAAATTCATTAATCCTTGATTTACGAAGAACATTATTGTATGATCCAGATAAATAATAAACCAATACCCAAATTAAGGGCAAAGTTAAAACACTGAAAAAATATTGACGATCAAATACTTCTCCCGAATATAAGCCTGTTTTTAAAATGTCTATTTGAGTTTTACGATAATAGTTAAATATAGTCCAAGCTAATGCAGAAGATAAGAAATCAAAAAAGATATAGTTTATAGTTTTTAATTTAAAATTCATTAGAGATATATTAATTTTAAATTGTCAATGTATAATTTTGAATTATCATTGTTATTAATCATCCTAAAATATAGTTTGTATTTATTGGAAACAGGAGCCAAACTAACAGCATTAGAAAGTTGAATGTAAATTTTATTCCAGTTTTCTTTTGCACTTAAAGTTATAGCTTCTTTTAATTGAGGATCTTTATCTCCAATTAAACCAATACTAAATTCTTTGTTGCATTTATAATTTAGTTCCAGATAGACATTTTCTGATCCTGCGGGTAAAGAATAAGATTGACTGGATTCTATTTGGCCAATAATTGATTGTTTGTTTAATTCAAGTTTTAAATATTTACCTTCAAAACTTTCTTCTGATGAGGAAACTTGATATATTGTATCAGAAATAGAAGAATTATTAAAAACATTACCTACATTATCAAAATTTTCGTTGATAATAAATTTTGTATTGGAATTGTATTCAAAAACCAAGGGCATTTCAATCGTTTTTCCAGATTCTATCAAGGTGTCAAATTCTAACGGGCTATAAAATGGCCAAAATACTCGAGTTTCAGCAATGCCATTATTTTTAATCCCTGCAAAAATTTGAATTTTAGCAGTTTTATTATTGTTAACTACAGGAATAAGATTTTTAATCGGATATGCACCTTGAAATTGGCCGTTCACATAAACCCATAAATCAGTTATTTTGCTACTATTAGAACCTTGGCTTGAATTAGATCTCACAAATGCCTCAAGGGGTTTAAGATAAAAGGCAGTTATAGCAGCATCGTATTTCTTACATGAAAAAAAACAAATGTTTAATAAAATCAATAATAAAAATAATCTCATAATTTATCCTTTCATTTATTTTATTAAAATTTTTACCGAATTTTGATATAAAAACGTAGCAAAATATTGGTTTATTGTATTTGTTGGTAAAATTTAAATTATCCAAAAATACTTATTTTTAAATTAATCAAAACAAAGGGTTTAGCATAATCTTAAATACTTATTGTTTTAAAACTTATTGTGTTAGTAATTAAAAAATAATCATGGATTATTACCTTTATAACTTAATAGTTTTGTATAAAAATATTATTTTGAATTACGCTATTAATGATAAAGAAAATATAAATCTTTTTAAGGGAAAAAGGCTTCGTTTAGCAGAACAGTTAAGGGCAAAAGGTATTAAAAATAATTTAGTACTTGCAGCTATTGAAAAAATACCAAGACATCTATTTTTTGATTCTACAACAGCTATTCCCGCACTATTAGACCATGCTTATAGCGATAAGGCATTACCAATTGGCGAAGGTCAAACAATTTCTCATCCCTATACCGTTGCTTTTCAAACCGAACATTTAAATATAATAGCAGGCGAAAAGGTACTTGAAATTGGCACTGGTTGCGGATATCAAACAGCTGTTTTATCTGAAATGGGAGCAAAAGTATTTAGTATCGAAAGACAAAAAGTGTTATTTCAAAAAACAAAATTATTTTTACCTCAAATGGGGTATAACAATGCTAAATTATTTTATGGTGATGGTTATAAAGGTTTACTACAATTTGCACCATTCGACAAAATAATAGTTACAGCTGCAGCGCCTTATATACCCAATGATTTATTGATTCAATTAAAAATAGGTGGTATAATGATAATACCTATTGGTGAAAGTATATCGCAAGAAATGATTTGGTTAAAAAAAACAAGCCAAACTACTTTTGATAAAAAGACATTGGGTATTTTTAATTTTGTGCCTCTCTTACAAAACAAATCAAGATAATTGACAGTGCAATAAATAATAAAATAGTTATAATTACGTTAAAGTATAATATCTAAATAAAGTTTATGAAAAAATCGATAGTTGCCATAATTTTTTTATTAAGTTCAAAAATATTTTTTGCTCAAGATTTAACATCAAAAAAAGGAGAGCCTTATATACCTGAAGCTAAAGATTGGTCCATTGGTGTTGATGTTGGCCAGGTTATCAATTATGTAAATGGTTTTTTTAAAACTAATAATAATCCCGTATCCTCAAACGCGCCTATTAATGCTTATTTTATTTCTGGAAAATATTTTAAAAATGAAAAAAAAGTTTATCGAGGATCCATAAGTATCGGTTTTAACAGTTATAATGCGAGCAATATGGTTTCAGATAGAATAGCTTCAACTAATTCTGTATCTGTTTTTCCTGCTGCAGTTACTATGAAAGAAAATCTTTGGAATCGAAAAACAAGTTTAATTGGATTGAGTTTTGGTATCGAAAATCGTCGTGGAAAAACTCGTTTACAGGGCCTTTATGGAGCCGAAGCTGGTTTGTCTATCTCTCATTCTAAAGATAAATTTACTTATGGCAATGTTTTAAATGTATCAATTATTACTCCTGTTGGTGTTGATTCTATTGCCGATGCAATGTTTAGTCCTATTTTTGGCGATGCAGATAATATCAGTCAAAATGCTAATACCATCATTCAGGGTAAAGTTGGTAATGCAAGAATATTAGAAAGAAATAATGGAACTGCTGTTACTTTTGGTTTAAGAACTTTTGCAGGTGTAGAATATTTTTTACTCCCGAAAATGAGTATTGGCGGTGAGTTTGGCTTGGGTTTAGCTTTCACTTCTGGTGCCAGATCAAAAACTACTTGGGAATCAATAGGGCAATCTATTAATTCTAATTCTTCTGAGATAAATGTTGGTTCAACAACTACTGATGGCTCTAAAGTAAGTTATATAAAGTTTAATTCAGATAATTTAAATTCTATTTTTGGTGCTTCAGCTGCATTAAAATTAAATTTTTATTTTTAATTTTTTTATTGATTATAAAGTTTTTTAAGCATTTGCTTGTAATTCTTTTTGTAAAAAAACTAATATCTTTAGTTTAAATATAACTAATCTATGTAAATTTACATTGTGGCTGAGGATCTGAAAATTACTGCAATAACTAAAGAGGAAAAATATATTCAACTTATTCCTCAAATAAAAGCACTATTAATTGATGAAAATGATGCCATTTCAAATATGGCTAATATTTGTGCTGCCCTTAAATTTGGAATGTCTTTTTTTTGGGTTGGATTTTATATAGTTAAAGATAATCAATTAGTTTTAGGTCCGTTTCAAGGACCAGTAGCTTGTAGTAGAATTAATTTTGGTAAGGGTGTTTGTGGTTTGGCTTGGCAAAAAAAACATGCTATCATTGTGTCTGATGTTAATCAGTTTTCCGGTCATATTTCTTGTAGTAGTTTAAGTAAAAGCGAAATTGTAGTTCCATTATTTGATTCTAATCAAACAGTAGTAGGTGTTTTGGATGTAGATAGTGATGAATTAGATAATTTTGATAAAATTGATGAGCGTTATTTAATCGAAATTTTATCTTATTTAGCATCTTAATTATTTTAATTTTAAATGGATAAAACATTAGCAGAAAATAGAATTAAATTCCTTTCAGATGAATTAAATATACATAATCACAATTATTATATACTTGATAATCCAACAATTACAGATTTTGAATTTGATAAATTATTAGAAGAATTAATTTTATTAGAAAAACAATTTCCTCAATTTTATTCATCACTTTCTCCAAGCCAAAGAATTGGTGGCGGCTTAACAAAAGAGTTTAAGTCAGTAAAGCATACTTATCCTATGCTTTCGCTTTCTAATAGTTATGACTCAAATGATTTAATAGAATTTGACAGAAAAGTTCATGATGGATTAAGTATTCAATCCAATGATTTATACAGTTCATCTGTTCAGTACGTTTGCGAGCTCAAGTTTGATGGCTTATCTATTGGTTTAACATATAAGGATGGTAATTTAGTTCAAGCGATTACTCGTGGTGATGGAATGCAAGGTGATGATGTAACCACAAATGCTAAAACCATAAAATCTATTCCACTGAAATTAAAAGAAAATTTACTTTCTGATTTTGAAATTAGAGGCGAAATTTTCATGTCTCGACCTGTTTTTGATAGATTGAATAAAGAAAGAGAGAAACTTGGCGATACTCTTTTGGCAAATCCTCGTAATGCAGCTTCTGGCTCAATGAAAATGCAAAATAGCTCAGTGGTTGCTTCTCGAAAACTTGATTGTTTTTTATATTCTATATTAACAAACAATATTTTATTTAAAACACATTTTGAAGGATTAGATTCTGCAAAAAAAATG
>SYAL01000029.1 GCA_005787585.1 Bacteroidota bacterium | reverse complement strand
AGCAATAAAACTTTGATAATGGCTTTGCTGAGGAAGCTGCTTAACCTCACTATTAATTATTTTATTTGTAATGCCGGCTTCTGTTAAAACATTAGAAGTTTGTTTACCCAATTCAATTCGATGAGTTAAAATTAAAACTTTTCGATTAAATTTTTCGATGTACCTCTTAGCTATTTCACTAAAAATAATTGTTTTTCCTCCACCAGTAGGTAATTGAAATAATAAATTAGCATTAAGAGGTAATGCAATTAATTGATTAAAAATATTATTAACAGCTTGTTCTTGGAAAGGATATAATTGCTTTGGTTCAGTAATTTCTTGCATAAAAAAAATAACTTGTAAATATACAATTAAAGGTTTAATTTTTAAAAAAACATACCATAGTTATTTATCTTTTATCTTGTTAGCTTAAGTTAAAACAATATTAATATCTTTGTTAGTTGTGCTTCGAAGATTTAAATTATTAATTTTAAGTTTATCTTCTGCAATTCTTTTGTCTGCAGCCTGGTATTGGCATCTAAGCATATTAATTTTTTTTGCATTTGTTCCTTTACTTATTTTAGAAGATGTTCTAACTAGTAATAAAGTACCCTCTAACTCAAAATTATTAGGCTATGTTTATCTATGTTTTTCAATCTGGAATAGTTTAGTAACATGGTGGATTTACTATGCCTCTTTTGGTGGAGCTTGCATGGCAATTATTGCTAATTCACTGTTAATGAGTATTGTCTTTTTTATATTCTCTTACATTAAAAATAAAATTTCTAAAACATGGGGTATTTGGATACTTGTTCCTATATGGGCAGCATGGGAGTACGGACATACTTTATGGGATTTAAGTTGGTCGTGGATAAACATTGGTAATGTGTTTTCATTTAATCATTATTGGATTCAATGGTATGAATATACAGGTGCTTCTGGCGGCACAATTTGGACACTTGCAGTAAATATTTTAATTTTTATTACTGTAAAACAAAATAGAGTTACTAAAATTTTATCACTACCTATATTCAAAATTGCAATCAGTATTTTATTACCAATTTTACTGTCTTATTTAATTCTCTTATTTCGAAGGCCTCTTAAATTATATAAAGAAAATATAACTAATGTAGTTGTTATTCAACCTAATATAGATCCCTATAATGTTAAATTTTCTTTAGATTATCAATCGCAATTTTTTAAAACCTTAGATCTTTTAAAAAATAAAATCACAAATAAAACAGATTATCTTGTGTTACCCGAAACCTTTATTACAGATAATTTAGACGAATCGAACATAAATAATTCTACACCTATAAAATGGTTTCGAGACAGTATAATTTCAAAATTTCCAAAATTAAAAATTATTACAGGAGGAAATTCATATGTTTTATACGATAATAAAAAATACATAACAGCTACCGCCAGATTAGATAATGAGAGCGGAAAATATTATGATGTTTTTAATAGTGGATTTTTTATTGATTCTGTTCAGGTAAAGATTTATCATAAATCAAAATTGGTACCAGGAGTTGAACGCATGCCTTTTCCTGCCTTATTAAAACCTTTAGAAAAACTCGCAATTGATTTGGGTGGAACAATTGGAAGTATTGGAACTCAGGAAGCTCGTTCGGTTTTTAACGACTCCATCAACAAAGTTTATATTGCGCCAATTATTTGTTACGAAAGTATTTATGCAGATTATGTTACAGAATTTATAAGATTAGGTGCTAATTTAATTTTTATTATTACTAACGATGGCTGGTGGGAAGATACCCCCGGACATAAACAACATTTAAATTATGCGAGATTAAGAGCTATAGAAAACAGAAGACAAATAGCAAGGTCGGCTAATACTGGAATATCATGTTTTATTGATGAATTTGGTAATATAGAACAACCAACTCCTTGGTGGAAAGAATCAGTAATTTCTAAAAGCATGAGTAAAAATAAAGAACTTACTTTTTTTTCACGATATGGAGATATTTTATCTTACTGCTCAGTATTAATCAGTCTAATCTTAATTTTATACTTCTTTTTTATAAAATTAAGATTTATTTTTTTAAAATAAATATCAAAAATCAGTAAAAAAAATCGTAAATTCGTATTGTAATTTATAAAAAAAATCAAACTGTTTAGAATGGAAAAATTTGATGTTGCTATTATTGGTGGAGGTCCTGGAGGTTACGTTGCAGCAATAAGATGCGCTCAACTTGGTTTAAAAACTGCCTTAATAGAAAAATACGCAAACCTTGGTGGAACTTGTTTAAATGTTGGTTGTATTCCATCTAAAACATTATTAGATTCAAGCGAACATTTTTACAATGCCCTAAATCACTTCAAAGAACATGGGATTGATATATCAACTCCAAAAGTAAATTTAAAACAAATGATTGAACGTAAACGTGGCGTTGTAAAAATGACCGTTGAAGGAATCATTTATTTAATGAAAAAAAATAAAATTACAGTTATTAATGGCCATGGTTCTTACTTAACAAAAAATACAATCGAAATTTTAAAAAAAGATGGTAATAAAGAACTAATTGAAACAAATAAAAGCATTATAGCTACTGGTTCCAAACCAGCTACTTTGCCAGGTATTGTTATAGATAAAAAACGCATCATTACATCAACGGAAGCTTTAGAAATGACCGAGGTACCTAAAAACTTAATTATTATTGGAGGAGGTGTAATTGGTTTAGAAATAGGAAGTATTTATGGTCGCTTGGGAAGTAAAGTTACTGTTTTAGAATTCATGGATCGTATTATTCCGGGAATGGATGGTTCGCTAAGTAAAGAATTACAACGTATTTTAAAAAAGAATTTGGGTTTTGAATTTCTTTTAAAACACAAAGTAATAGGTGTAAAAAACGAAGGCAAAGGGGTAACAGTTTCTGTTCAAAATAACAAGGAAGAAGCCTTAGAAATAAAAGGTGATTATTGTCTAGTTTCTGTTGGGAGAAAACCATACACCGAAAATTTAGGTCTAGAAAAAATAGGCTTAAAATTAGATAATCGTGGTCGTGTTGAAACCGATGATCATTTAAAAACAAATATTGATGGAATCTATGCTATTGGAGATGTTGTAAAAGGAGCAATGCTCGCTCACAAAGCTGAAGAAGAAGGTGTTTATGTTGCCGAACAATTGGTAGGGCAAAAACCTCATATAAATTATAATCTTATACCAGGTGTAGTATATACCTGGCCCGAGGTTTCGGCTGTAGGTTATACCGAAGAACAATTAAAAGAACAAGGAAAGAATTATAAAGTTGGATTATTTCCTTTTAAAGCTAGTGGAAGAGCTAGAGCAAGTATGGACACTGATGGATTTGTAAAGGTTTTATCAGACGAAAATACCGACGAGATTTTAGGTGTACACATGATTGGACCAAGAACCGCAGACATGATTGCAGAAGCTGTTGTTGCAATGGAATATAGAGCAAGTGCAGAAGATATTTCTAGAATGAGCCATGCCCATCCAACATTTACCGAAAGCTTTAAAGAAGCTTGTTTAGATGCAACTGGCAAACGCGCCATTCATATTTAAAACTTTTTGTTTAAAATATAATTACATCAATGAATAAAGTACAAGTAGGAATAATAATGGGGAGTAATAGCGACTTAGCTATAATGAAAGAGGCTGCAGAAATTTTAAAAACATTTAATATTTCATATGAAATAGATATTGTATCTGCACATCGTACTCCTGAAAAAATGTTTGAATATGCTAAAACTGCTCATAAACGTGGGCTTAATGTTATTATTGCCGGCGCAGGGGGTGCAGCTCATTTGCCAGGCATGGTGGCTTCATTAACTCCTTTACCCGTAATTGGCGTTCCTGTTAAAAGCTCAAATAGTATTGATGGATGGGATAGTTTACTTAGCATTGTACAAATGCCAAATGGAGTTCCTGTTGCAACTGTAGCTGTAAATGCTGGCCAAAATGCTGGTATTTTAGCAGCTCAAATTATCTGTTGTTCAAATATCGAACTCCTTGAAAAAATATTATCCTTTAAAAATACTTTAAAAGAAAAAGTGATAAAAGCAAGTGATGAATTAACTAATCAAACAAAAACATAGCATAATTTATATAGTGGCAAGAAAATCAAACCTAATTAAAATTGGTGATGCAATTAATCAATTATTTAAACAAGAAAAACTTGATGTAAAAATATCTCAATTTTCTGTTAAAAATAATTGGAAAGATATTGTTGGTGAAATGATTGCTAAAAATACCACCGAAATTTATTTTAACGAAAAAATATTATTTATATCTCTTAATTCAGCCGCCTTAAAACATGAGCTATCATATAATAAAGAAGAATTAATAAAACGAATAAATAATTTTTGCGGTTATCAATTAATTCAACAACTTGTGATAAAATAATTTTTTTATCTATTAAATTATGAAAATAAAAACTCTAATTACATTATTTAATTTATTCTTGTTTTTTGTAAAAGGAGTTTCACAAAATAATGACTCTATTACTATCAGAAAATTGTATGATTATTATTTAACCAATAGTAATTGTTATTCTAATTTAAATTTTTTAACCACTAAAATTGGTGGTAGATTAAGCGGTAGCCAACAAGCAAAAAATGCTGTTGAATGGGCAAAAAAAGCTATGTATTCTGCAGGTGCAGACACTGTTATTCTTCAACCTTGTATGGTACCTCACTGGGAAAGAGGAAAAAAAGAAATATGTCGATTACAATCAACTTCTTTGAAATTAAATAGTTTGCTTAACTGCGTTGCTCTCGGTAGCTCTGTGGGTACAGGGAAATTAGGTATAACTGCCAAAGTTATAGAAATTAAAAATTTTGAAGAACTTGAATATTTAGGCGAAAAAATAATTAAAGGAAACATTGTTTTTTACAATGTTTTTTTTGATCAAACAAAAATTCGAACGGGTAATGCTTATGGCGAAACCGTAAAATATAGAAGCAAAGGTGCTTCTATGGCAGCTAAATATGGAGCAGTTGCAAGCCTTGTTCGAAGTATGACATCTGTTGCTGATAACGAACCTCATACCGGAAATATGAATTACGACACTAGTATTTGTAAAGTAAAAATACCCTCATTGGCTATAAGTTACATAGCGGCAAATAAATTAGTAGAATCTTTAGAAAAAGACAATAAATTAACTGTTTATATAGAAACCCACTGTCAAACATTAAATGACGAACCCTCGTTTAATGTGGTTGGTCAAATTAATGGAAGTGAAAAAATTAATGAATTTATTATTGCAGGTGGACATTTAGATAGCTGGGATAATGGACAAGGAGCTCACGATGATGGAGCAGGAATTGTTCAAACAATAGAAATAATTTCGGCTTTTAAAAAATTAGGCATAAAGCCAAAACACAATATCAGAGCCGTTGCATTTATGAACGAAGAAAACGGGCTTGCGGGAGGAAAAGCTTATGCAGAATATGCTCAATCACATCAAGAAAAACATATTACAGCTTTAGAAACAGATGCTGGCGGATATACACCTCGCTCTTTTGGAGTGGATACAATTAAAGGCTTATATCGTTTGGCAGTATCTTGGAAAAATTTATTTAGTCCTTATTTAATAGATAAGATTGAAAAAGTAGGTGGCGGCGCAGACATAAGCGCTTTAAAAGAACTTGGCGTTCCTTGTATTGGTTTTGAACCAGATACGCAACGTTATTTTGATATTCATCATACCGCGGCTGACACATTTGACAAAATAAATAAACGTGAATTGGAACTTGGCGCAGGAGCAATTGGTGCGTTAATTTATTTAATTGATAAATATTACTAAAATAATAATTTAAAATATCATTTTGACTTACACAATACACTTAAAAATGATATAGCCAATAAAAAAAACAAATTGTATTTCCCTATATTTGTTTGATAATTTTTTTTATGATAGACACCATGTTAAAAAGTTCGAATTTAATTGAATTAGAGAATAATTATGGGGCGCATAACTATCATCCAATTCCTGTTGTATTAGAAAGAGGAGAAGGTGTTTATGTTTGGGATGTAAATGGAAAAAAATACTATGATTTCTTAGCAGCTTACAGCGCAGTAAATCAAGGTCATTGTCATCCACGCATTATAAAAGCATTAATAAATCAAGCGCAAAAATTAACTTTAACCTCTCGTGCATTTTATAATTCTATTTTAGGTGAATACGAAAAATATATTACATCTTATTTTGGATACGATAAAGTACTTCCAATGAATACTGGCGTAGAAGGGGGAGAAACTGCATTAAAACTTGCTCGAAGATGGGCATATGATGTAAAAAGAATTGAAAAGAATAAAGCAAAAGTAGTTTTTCCTAAAGGTAATTTTTGGGGAAGAACATTGGCAGCAATTTCATCAAGTAGTGATCCGAAAAGCTTCGAAGGATTTGGACCATTTTTACCAGGTTATGAATTAGTAGATTATAACAATTTAAACGCACTCGAAGAAGCGATCAAAGACCCTAATACAGCTGCTTTTATGGTAGAACCTATACAAGGTGAGGCGGGTGTTATTGTTCCAAATAATGGATATTTAAAAGGCGTTAGAGCTTTATGTTCTAAATACAATGTATTATTTATTGCCGACGAAATTCAAACAGGTTTAGGAAGAACCGGTAAAATGCTAGCTTGTGATCATGAAGGAGTTAAACCAGATATTTTAATTTTAGGAAAAGCTCTGAGTGGCGGCACTATTCCAGTTAGTGCGATACTAGCGAATAATGAAGTGATGCTTACTATTAAACCCGGAGAACATGGAAGTACCTACGGCGGAAATCCTCTTGCTTGTGCAGTAGCAACAGAAGCATTAAAAGTATTAAAAGACGAGAAACTTTCCGCAAATTCAGAAGCTCTTGGTGTTATTTTTAGAAACGAAATGAATCGTCTAAAAAACCAAAGTGATTTAATTACTGAAGTAAGAGGAAAGGGTCTTTTTAATGCAATTGAGATTAAAGAACTAAACGAAAAAACAGCCTTAGATATTTGCCTAAAATTTGCTGATAATGGATTACTAGCCAAACCTACACACGGAAATATTATTAGATTTGCACCACCTTTAGTAATTAATCAAAAACAATTGATGGAATGTGTAAATATTATTCGACAGGTTATTTTATCTTTCAGTTAATTCATCATTATGAAACTAAAATACGATTATACTCAAAATGAAAATTTTGAAATAAAAGTAACTACCTTTTTTGGTTTGGAAGATATTCTTGAAATGGAATTACATCAATTAGGTGGTAAAGACATTGTGCCTTTTAAGAGAGGTGTTTCAGTGGTGGGTGACATAGGTTTTTTATATAAAATAAATCTTTGTTTGCATAGTGCACTTAAAGTAATTATTCCAATTGTAAAATTTGAAGCAAACAACGAACAAGAATTATATAACAATATAAAATCAATTGAATGGGAGAGATTTATATCTAATACAGACACAATTATGATTGAGGGGGTAACAAATTCTGAAATTTTTACTCATAGTTTGTTTGTATCACAAAAGGTAAAAGATGGTATTGTTGATCGATTTAGAGAAAAAACCGGTGGTCGACCTGATGTTGATTTAACTCATCCATCATTTAAAGTTTATGTTCATATTTATAAAAACGAAGTAAGTTTACATTTAGATAGCAGTGGCGATCCATTGTATAAACGTGGATATCGTTCGGATATAAACGAAGCTCCAATGAAAGAAGTATTGGCAGCAGGTTTAATAAAACTTAGTGGTTGGGAAAAACATTTACAATTAATTGATGGTATGTGCGGAGCGGGTACTATCGCTATCGAAGCGGCATTATGGGCAAATAACATACCGCCAGGTTATTATCGTAACGAATTTGGTTTTATGAAATGGCAAAATTTTGACGAAACTTTATATAAAATAATCAACGAAAGTTCTATAAATAAAATTAAAAATGAACCTGTCGAAATTATCGCTAATGATATTGATAAGCCAACTTTTAAAAAAGCAATTACAAATACTAAAAATGCAAAAGTTGATGATGTGGTTACCTGTACTAATCAATCTTTTTTTGATATTATCCCCACTCGAAAAGGAGGTGTGATAATTTTAAACCCACCTTATGGAGAAAGAATGCCTGTGAATGAAATTGAAAAACTTTATAAAGAAATTGGTAATAAATTAAAAAAAGACTTTAAAGGATTTAGTGCTTGGATTATATCTAGTAGTCCAGAAGCAATAAAAAGTATAGGCTTGAGGCCTTCAAGAAGACTTCATCTGTTCAACGGATCGCTCGATTGTCGATTCTTAAAATTTGACTTATATAATGGTAGTAGAAAAGCATCTAAAAATCCTGATACGATGACAAAGTACTAGTTAAAAATCAGTCACCTTTTATTAAAAATTTACCATCTAAAATAGGTAAAACTGGACATTGGTTTAAAGTCAAACAATATTTGATATCTCTATCAAGCTCCAATTTTGATAATCTCTTGCGGTGTGATGAATTTTTTAAAAAAGTAAACATATCGTCTTTTGCTAATTTATAAAGTTCAATGGCAGCAATTGTTGAATCACAAATTGTTTTAAATTCAAAATCATTTATTAAAGCTTGAGCAGCGGCACCAGCAAAAAGACTATCTTCAAGATTAAATTTATTTTTCCATCCAGAACATAAAAATAAAACATTTTTTTTTTCTTTATTTAAAAATTTTATTACGGTATTTAAATTTAAAAAGCTTCCAATAATAACTTTACAAGCATTTCTAGAAACTTCAATGGCCTGAGTTCCGTTTGTAGTTGTAATAGCAATAACTTTACCCTTAACTTTATTATTCATGTATCCAAAAGGACTATTACCTAGATCAAATCCATCAATAATTAAACCATCTCGCTCAGCAGCAACGATATATCCATCTTGTTTATATTGATGTGCTTCTTCTAGAGATGATATAGGTATCATCTTTGAAACACCGTTATAAAAAGCTGTTGTAATAGCAGAAGATGCTCTTAATATATCTATAACCACTACTATAGTATTTTTATAATCAAAAAGAGGGTAACTTAAAGGGCTAAAACAAACTTGAATGTCCATTTAATAAACAAAAATTATTATTTACAAACATAACTCTTTAAATTAAACTTTAAAAATTTACACAAAATCGTTTAAATACTAACAAAAAAACATAAATTTAAAGCATGATAGATTTTATAAAATCAAAGATTGAGGATTCGATAATTTTAAAAAATGAATTATTGAAAAACGAAGTTATTTTTATAACCTTAGAAAAGGTAATTAATGATATCATAAATTCATATGAAGCTGGAGGAAAAGTATTGTGGTGTGGCAATGGAGGAAGTGCAGCAGATGCACAACATTTATCAGCCGAATTAAGTGGAAGATTTTATTACGATCGTCCACCATTATTTTCGGAAGCGCTTCATGTAAATACAAGCTATACAACCGCAGTAGCTAACGATTATTCGTACGATATTATTTATAGCAGATTAGTAGAAGCGATGGGTAAAAAAGGTGATATTTTGATTGGATTAAGCACAAGTGGTAATAGCCAAAACATTGTAAAAGCAATAGAAAAAGCAAATCAAATGGGATTAAATACAGTTTCATTTACTGGCGAATCAGGTGGACTATTAAAAGATATAAGTAGATATATAATAAATATACCAAGTTCGAATACGCCCAGAATCCAAGAATGCCATATGATACTTGGGCATACAATTTGTGAAATTGTTGAATCAAAATTATTTCCAAAAAAATAATACGTGCTTAATACAGCCATTATATTAGCAGGTGGAATGGGTACTCGGTTAAAATCAATTATAAGTGATTTACCTAAACCAATGGCTCCAATAATGAATATTCCTTTTTTAACATATCAATTGAATTACTTAAAACATTTTGGTATAAAAAAAGTAATCTTTTCAGTTGGATATTTATCAGATAAAATTATTTCTCATTATAATCAAACTTACGAAAATATAAGTATCGAATATTCGTTAGAAGAAAATCCTCTTGGTACGGGAGGTGGAATAAGAAAAGCAATGTCACATCTTAATGATGATTTAGTTTTAATTTTAAATGGAGACTCTTTTTTTGATTTAAATCTTGAACAATTTTTTAATTTACATCTTGAACAAAAAGCCGAATTTTCATTAGCACTTAGATATTTGAATAATTCTGAACGTTATGGAAATATCAAATTTAATACATCTAATCAAATTACTTCATTTAAAGAAAAAAATAATTTAAAACAATCGGGTTTTATTAATGCTGGAGTTTATATCCTTTCTAAAAAGTTATATTTACAAAATACAAAACCGAATATTAGCTTTTCAATTGAAAAAGATTTTTTTGAAAAAAACCTAAACCAATTAATTATTAAAGGATTTGAATTTAAAAATTACTTTATTGATATTGGTTTGCCTGAAGATTATTTAAAAGCTCAAAATGACTTTAAAGAATTTAAATATAGATAAAAATTGGACACTCTTTTTAGATAGAGATGGCGTTATTAATAAAAAAATTGATAACGACTATGTAAAAAAATGGTCTGAATTTGAATTTATTGAAGGAGTATTAGATGCCTTAAAGTTTTTAAGCACTATTTTTGGGAACATAATACTGGTAACAAATCAACAAGGTATAGGTAAAAAATTATATAGTAAGGAAGATTTAGAAATAATTCATAAAAACATGTTATACGAAATTGCCTACCATGGAGGCAAAATTGACAAAGTATATTATTCTCCATACTTAAAAAGTGAAAATCATCCCACCAGAAAACCAGCAATAGGTATGGCATTAAAAGCCAAAGAAGATATTTCAACAATAAATTTTGAAAAAAGTATTATGGTTGGAGATAGTATGAGTGATATGGAATTTGGAAGAAACCTCGGAATGAAAACAATTTATATTTCTGAAGAAATAAACGGAAACGATAAAATTGATTTTAATTTCAACTCCTTAAACGAAATTGTTATTTCATTACAAAATTCAATTTGAAAATTTCTATCATAACTGTAACATTTAATTCAGATAAAACCTTGGAAGGAACTATATTGTCTGTGATTAATCAAACCTATAACAAAATTGAATACATAATTATTGATGGTGGATCAACAGATAATACTTTAAATATAATTAATAAGTACAAAAATAATATCAGTTATTTTATCTCTGAAAAAGATCGAGGATTGTATGATGCTCTTAACAAAGGGATTGAGAAGGCGACTGGTGAAATAATTGGATTTATTCACTCAGATGATTTCTATGTGAGTAACTTGATAATTGAAAAATATGCTACAGAATTTTTTAAATCTAAAAGTGATGCAGTTTACAGTAATTTATATTATGTAAATGCAATAAACACTGAAGATATTATTCGGAAGTGGCAAAGTGGATTTTATAAACCTAAATCATTTTATTATGGATGGATGCCCCCCCACCCTACTTTTTTTGTAAAAAAAGAAATTTACACTAATTATGGAGATTTTAATCTAAAATTAAAAAGTGCTGCAGATTATGAATTAATGTTACGATTTATTTTAAAAAATAAAATAAAGATTTCTTATTTACCTGAGTATACAATTAAAATGAGATTAGGAGGGAAAAGTAATATTTCTTTAAGTAATCGTTTTGAAGCTAACATTGAAGATAGAGAAGCTTGGAAAATAAATGATTTAAAACCAAAATTTTATACTTTATTTTTGAAACCAATACGGAAACTTATTCAGTTTTTTTGATAAAATTTAAACTCAAGCTATTTACGCAATATCTCAGACCAGTTGCAGTCGGTCCATCATCAAAAATATGACCTAAATGTCCACCACAATTAGCACATACTATTTCAGTTCGAATCATACCATAAGAATAATCTTTTATCTGTTTTACTTTTTCTTCGCCGGCAATATTATTATCAAAGCTAGGCCAACCACAATGACTATCAAATTTCTGATCGTTAGTAAATAATTCAGAGCCACATCCTGCACAAGTATAAATACCTTTTTCATTGTGACTATTATATTTTCCTGATCCAGGACGCTCTGTTCCTTTTAATCTTAAAATATCATATTGTTCAGAACTTAATTGTTTTTTCCATTCGTCATCTGTTTTTTCGTATTTCATTTTCGTGGCTTCTTGTTTAGATTTAGATAAATTATTTTCAATTTTATTTAATGGGGTTTGACAGGATAAAAATTCAAGAGTAAGTAATATCAAAAAAAAAATAAAAAATGCTTGCATAGTATTAAAATTAATAAATTAACAAAATAATTTTCAAAAAGTTTAAAACTATTTATTAGAAATAAATATACTTAAATTTAAATTTTAATCTAAAAAATAAACCAAAATAACAGTTAAATAAAATTACTCAAAAAAAACAGGGTTAGCACATTCTCACGAAAATTGAGAAAAAATAACTTTGATATACAATTTGATTAATTTTTATCAAAAAAAGAGTATTTTACTGTTTTCAATTGAAAACATATTTTAAAATAATAGATAAAACTCTCATTCTAAACATTTTATTTTTAAATATTCTTAAGTCTTAATTTACGGTCATTTTTATTTTATGATTTGTATATCTGAAAAAAATCGTATATTTACTTTCCAAAAAATTAGTACAAAAGAAAAATTAAAATCATGGCAAATCATAAATCATCTATTAAACGCATTAGATCAAACGAAACAAAACGTACCGAAAATCGTTATTACGCTAAAACTACTCGAACTGCTGTAAAAAAATTACGTTCAGCTACATCCAAAGAAGAAGCTGAAAAATTATTACCTAAAGTATCTAGTATGATAGATAAATTAGCTAAAAAAAGTGTAATTCATAAAAATAAAGCTGGCAATATTAAATCCAAATTAGCTAAAAAAGTAGCTTCATTAAAATAAATACTACCTTAAATCCTTAAATTTTAATTTTGAATAGGCTTTAATTTTAAATGTATCGTGGTATTTAAATAAAATTGTTAATTACCTTCTCTTTTCCAACGTTTATAACAATCCATAACCTTCGAATATAATTCAATTCCATCGTGAGTAATAATATAAAAATTATTTACATTGTAACAATATTTTCTGAATCTAAAATAATCTATTGATTTATCTCCAGTTAAACTAGTTAATATTTCGCGACTTAATTTTTTTTGCACTTGCTCTTCTTCTATCAAATCCTCAAAAATTTTAGATAACTTTCTTAATTGTTTACCTTCTTTACTAAATTGATTATACATAGCTGTAAAAGGACTATTAAAATAATCCAAGGTTTTAATTCTACTTCTATCAATAATATTATTCATGTATTCTCTCTCGTAGGGCTTTATTTTGAATGTAGTTATATTAATTTCATTTAAATTTATAGGCATTTTTATCATACTAATTTTAAGTTCTGATTTAGAATTCATCAACAAACTTTTTACTGTAATAAATGACTTTGCAAAACCAACATATGATAAAATTAAAGTATCATCAATACTGCTAATTAATGAGAATCGACCTTCGTTATCAGTCATTGTTCCACTTCCATTACTTTTATTAATAATATAAACAAAAGGCATTGAAATATTAGTATCTTTTTCGACAACAATACCTCTTATAATTTTTTGTGAAAAAGCAGAGTGAAAAAGGAAACTTGAAACTAAAAATATATATATTTTATTTTTCAATACTCTAATTTAAGTCATTTAAACCTAAATTATAAACAAACAGTTAATAATTTAACCTTTTTTTACCGCAATTAAATTTGAAAAAAAACATAATAAGTGTATTTTTATAAATTAATCATGGAAAATTTTATTGTATCTGCCCGTAAATATCGCCCTCAACAATTCAATACAGTTGTGGGTCAAAATCATATTACCAGTACATTAAAAAATGCAATCTTGAACAAACAATTGGCTCAAGCATACTTATTTTGTGGGCCTCGTGGTGTTGGAAAAACTACCTGTGCTCGTATTTTTGCAAAAACAATTAATTGTACTCAAATATCTTCAACAAGCGAAGCATGTGATAATTGCGAATCATGCTTATCATTCGATTCAGGTGCATCATTAAATGTATATGAATTAGATGCTGCTAGTAATAATTCGGTAGATGATATTCGATATTTAGTTGATCAAGTTCGAATTGCACCTCAATTAGGTGAATTTAAAGTTTATGTTATAGACGAAGTTCATATGTTGAGTAATTCAGCCTTTAATGCATTTTTAAAAACATTAGAAGAACCACCTAAACATGCCAAATTTATTTTAGCTACAACCGAAAAACAAAAAATCATTCCTACTATTTTATCTCGCTGCCAGGTATTTAATTTCAATCGTATTAAAACCGAAGATATTAGCAATCATTTAGCTTTTATGGCCAATAAAGAGCGGGTTACTTTTGAGCCAGAAGCATTACATGTGATTGCTCAAAAAGCAGATGGAGGTTTACGCGACGCTTGTTCTATTTTTGATCAAATGGTTGCTTTTACTGGTAATAATTTAAGCTACAAACAAATCGTTGAAAATTTAAATATTTTAGATTACGATTATTATTTCAAAATAACCGATGCGTTACTTAGCAATAATTTACCAGAAATAATGGTAACATTTGATAATATATTAAAAAAGGGTTTTGATGCCCATCATTTTATTATAGGACTTGGCGAACATCTTCGAAACATCTTAGTTAGCAAAGATCCTCAAACAATAGTTTTAATTGAAGTAAGCGAAAATTTAAAACAAAACTATTTAAAACAAGCTCAAAATTGCAGTGTTAATTTTTTAATTAAATCACTATCCATCATCAGTAAAACTGATGTTAACTATAAAAGTGCCAAAAATCAAAGACTACTAGTAGAAATGTCACTTCTTCAGCTAACCTTTATCAACGTGTCAGCCGATACGGAAAAAAAAAAGGATGATTTAGAAAATAATTTATCTTTAAGTCAAAAAAACCAAACTCTAATTACTAAAATAGAAAAAGAAAGTCAGATTAAATTTTCTAATAAACCTATTATTTCTGTTGAACAACTAAAAATAAAATCAAGCTTTAGTTTAAATGAAAAAAAAACAGAGTTAGATATTAAGCCAATAATATTGAATTCAGTTAGCGAAGAATCGACAATTATAAATAAAATAAAAACTATTAACACCGAAGATGTAAAATCGGCTTTATTAAAATATGCAGAAAAAAAACTGCAAGAAGGTGCCCGACAATTATCAATATCTTTAAGCACTTCTGAAGTTTTGTACGAAAATAATTTAATTACAATTACGACTAAAAACGAAATTCAAAAAGAGCAATTAATCATAGAAAAACAGAATGTTTTAGAGAATTTAAGAGCACTTCTTGAAAATAATCAAATTATAATTGAAATTTTAACATCAAAAATAGAAACAAATACTAAATCTTTCAAACCAGCTGACGTATTTAAAGACATGGCAAAAAAAAATCCAATTATTAATAATTTGAAAAAAACTTTTGACTTAGAAATAGATTATTAAAAAATTATCTTTGAACTATATGAAAATTTTAAAATTTAATATTCTCTTGATATTATTTTGCTTTTGCTTAAATAATTTAGCTCAAATCCCGGAAAAAAAATACAAAGGACCTCCATTTCCAAAAGCAAAATTAACAGGTATTTCAAACTACGAAACAGTTCAAAACGATGCCTTAAATGCTCGAATTTATACCTTGAACAATGGATTAAAAGTATATTTATCTGTTTATAAAAATGAACCTCGCATTCAAACTTATATTGCAGTTAGAGCTGGCAGTAAAAACGACCCTTCTAACTCAACGGGATTAGCTCATTATTTGGAACACATGGTATTTAAAGGTACCGATGTTTATGGAACAAAAGATTTTAAAAAGGAAAATATAGAAATAAATAAAATTGAACAGTTATACGAATTATACCGAAGTATTACTGACGAGTATAAACGTAAAGTAATTTATCACCAAATTGATAGTATTAGTACAGAGGCGGCTAAATATGCAATTGCTAACGAGTATGATAAAATGCTAGCTAATATTGGGGCAGTTGGTACAAATGCTTTTACCTCGTTCGATCAAACAGTTTATGTTAATGATATTCCAAGTAATCAAATAAATAATTGGCTTAAAATAGAAGCTGAAAGATTCAGAAAACCGATATTGCGATTATTTCATACTGAGTTAGAAGCCGTTTATGAAGAAAAAAATAGAAGTATTGATAATGATGATGATAAAGTTTGGGAATCAATATTCGCAGGTTTATGGCATCATCATACATATGGAACCCAATCCACTATTGGAACAATTGAACATTTAAAAAATCCTTCAATGGTAGAAATTAAAAAATACTACAAAAAGTATTACGTGCCAAATAATATGGCAATTATTATGAGTGGTGATTTTGATCCTGATAAAGTAATAATAGAAATTGATAAAAACTTTGGAAATTTTCAGTCTAAACCGGTTGAAGCATACGAATATAAATCAGAATCACCAATAACAAAAAAAATAATAAATGAAATTATAGGCCCTAATCCAGCGAGTGTAAATTTTGCATGGCGTTTTGCTGGAGAAGGATCTGCCGATGCTGATAAATGTAACTTAATTTCTGCTATTTTATTCAATGGATCGGCTGGTTTAATGGATTTAAATTTAAATCAAGGTCAAAAAGTATTATCTAGCAGTTGTTTCTTTTATCCATTAAAAGATTATAGTTTTTTTGGATTTAGCGGAGAACCAAAACAAGGCCAAAGTTTAGAAGATGTAGAAAAACTAATACTAACTCAAATCGAATTAGTAAAAAATGGTATATTTCCAGATTGGTTAATTTCTGCTGTTATTACAGACTTAAAATTAAAAAAAACAAAAGAATTAGAGAGTAACTCAGCTCGTGCTGGATCATTATTAAACTCATTTGTAAATAATTTAAAATGGGAAGAGTCAGTAAATTATATAAATCGAATTTCTAAAATCACGAAACAAGATTTAATTGATTTTTCTAATAAATATTTTTCAGACAATAATTACGTCGTGGCCTATAAAAGAATTGGCGTAGATACTTTATTAAAAAAAGTAGAAAAACCTAATATTACTCCAGTTGAAATTGATAGAAACAACAGTTCTTTATTTGTAAAAAAAATAGAAAAATCAATACCTGTTAAAATCAATCCAAAATTTATAGATTATGATAAAGATATTACAAAACTAATAATCAACTCATCTATTCCGTTATTTTATAAAAAAAACATTGAAAATAATCTTTTTGAATTATACTTTAAATTCGATATGGGTAGTAATAATAATCGCCTTTTACCAATTGCTATCAAAGCCATTCCATACCTTTACTTAACTGATTTGAAAGCTGCAGAAGTAAAACAAGAATTATATAAATATGGCTGTTCTTTTAATGTATTTTCTGATAACGAAAATGTTTGGGTAAGTTTAGCTGGATTAAATGATAATTTTGAAAAAGCAATTAAGTTATTTGAAAAAGTTTTATCTAAACCTGTTATAGAAGAATCGGTGCTCAAAAATCTAATAGCCGATGTTATAAAAGAACGAAATGACAATAAATTACAAAAAAAAATAATCCTAAATCGAGGAATGACAAATTACGCTCGATATGGCCAAATCAACCCATTTTCGTATGTTTTATCTGATACTGATTTAAATCAAATCAAATCTTCTGAAATTATAGATCTAATAAGTTCATTAACTTCTTTCGAGCATAAAATAATTTATTATGGTCCTAAAGAAACCGAAGATTTAAAATCAATTATCAATCTTTATCATCAAGTACCCAAAAAACTAATTCCTATTCCAAATCCTAAACTATTTGAAGAAAAAAAATTAAACAATAATGTTTACATTGTAGATTATGATATGAAACAAGTTGAAATCATAATGCTTTCAAACGGTGAAAATTATAGTTCTGATAATGTTCCTGTTATTTCGCTATATAATAATTATTTTGGTGGTGGTATGAGTAGCATTTTATTTCAAGATCTCAGAGAATCAAAGGCGCTAGCCTACTCCACTTATTCGAGATATAATGAACCTAATAAGTTATCTAAAACTTATTATAATTTTTCTTACATAGGCTCTCAGGCCGATAAATTAGGAGATGCCTTAAAAGGTTTAAGCGATTTATTAAATACTATGCCTAAAGCCGAAACAAATTTTAACTCGGCAAAAGAATCCATCCTTCAAGAAATGAGAACTCAAAGAATATCTAAAGCTAAGATTATTTTTAATTATCTTGAAGCAAAAGAACTGGGTAATTCAATAGATATTCGCAAAACTATTTTTGAAAAAGTTCAAAACTATACTTTTAATGATGTTAAAAATTTTCAAATATCAAATATTAAAAATAAACCTAAAACTATTTTAGTACTAGGAAAAAAAGAAGGACTTGATTTGAAAATATTAGAAAAATATGGTTCCGTTAAATTTTTAACATTAGAAGAAGTATTTGGTTACTAATTTTAGTATGATTTCATTTAATAATACTGAAAATGCTTTTAAAGCAAAAACTAATTCAGGTTTAGTTCAATCTTACTGGATATTTAAAATTATAAGTAATCCGCTTATGGTAAAATTAGGGGCCAAATTTGGACCATTAGCATTAAGTATTGGGTTTAAAAAATTAATAAAAAAAACAATTTTTAAACAATTTGTAGGAGGCGAAAATATTCACGACTGCGAGTTAACTATTGCCCAACTTGCAAAATATAATATTGGTACAATACTCGATTATAGTGTTGAAGGCAAAGAAAATGAAAAAGATTTTGACCATTGTTTAAAAGAAACTCTTGAAACAATTCAAAAAGCAAAAAAAAATAAAAATATCCCTTTTTGTGTTTTTAAAATTACAGGTATCGCAAGATTTGAAATATTAGAAAAAGTAAGCTCGAAAATTCCGCTTTCAACTGATGAAGAGAATGAATGGCAACGAGTTAAAAATAGAGTAAATAAAATTTGTTTATCAGCTCTCGAAAACAATCAAGCAATTTTTATTGATGCTGAAGAAAGCTGGATTCAGAATGCAATTGACTATTTAGCTAACACCAATATGCTTATTTGTAATAAATCAAAAACAATTATCTACAATACATTTCAATTGTACCATACTGAAAAATTAAATCATTTAATAGAAAGCTTAAATAAAGCAAAAACAAATGGTTATCATTTAGGTGCAAAATTGGTGAGGGGGGCATATATGGAAAAAGAACGTGCTAGAGCATTAGAAATGAATTATCAATCACCCATTCATAAAAATAAACAAGAATGCGATAAAGACTTTGATGAGGCCATTAATTTATCTATTAATAATATTGATAATATGGCAATATGCGCTGGAACACATAACGAAAACAGCAGTACTCTCTTAATAAATTTAATGCAACAAAAAAACATTTCTCCTAGTGATAAACGTGTTTATTTTTCACAACTTTTAGGCATGAGCGATCATATTAGCTACAATCTCTCACTAAATGGGTATAATGTGGCTAAATACGTTCCTTACGGACCTGTTAAAGAAGTTTTACCTTATTTAATTCGAAGAGCCCAAGAAAATACAAGTGTTAAAGGTCAAACCGGACGAGAACTAAATTTAATTATTAAAGAAAAAGAAAGAAGATCAAATTTAAAATAAATTTAATATTAATTCTTCAAAAAATAAAATGTATTCTTTTCTAAACGAACCCATTTTTAAACTAATTCAACAATCATCTGATGAATTAAATATTGACTCATATGCAATAGGAGGATATGTTCGAGATTTTTTTTTAGAAAGAAAAAATAAAGATATAGATATTGTTAGTATCGGCAAAAGTATAGATTTAGCTAATTTATTACAACAAAAACTTGGAACTGATGCACATATTTCTATTTTCAAAAATTTTGGCACTGCACAAATTAAATATCATGATTTAGAAATCGAATTTGTTGGCGCAAGAAAAGAAAGTTATGATCATAATTCTCGAAATCCAATTGTAGAAGATGGTAGTTTAGAAGAAGATCAAAATAGACGAGATTTTACCATTAACTCTATTGCCATTGGTTTATCTAAAAATAATTTCGGCAAGCTACTCGATCCCTTTAATGGATTAAACGATCTAAATAATAAATTACTTAAAACACCACTTAATCCAGATATCACATATAGCGACGATCCTTTAAGAATGATGCGTGCCATTCGATTTGCTTCTCAATTAAATTTTTTAATTGATGAGCCTTCATTCGAGGCTATATCAAAAAATCAAAATAGAATAAAAATAATTTCCTCAGAACGAATTACCGATGAAATTAATAAAATCATACTTTCACCCAAACCATCTATTGGATTTAATTTACTTTTAAATTCTGGCTTGCTTGATTTAATTTTTCCAGAAATAGTTAAGCTTCTGGGTATAGAAACTATAAATGGTCTTTCTCACAAAGATAATTTTTATCATACATTAGAAGTTTTAGATAATGTCGCTGAAAAAAGTAATAATCTTTGGTTAAGATGGGCTGCCTTACTGCACGATATTGCTAAACCTGCTACTAAAAGATTTGAGGAAGGGCATGGCTTTACCTTTCATGGCCATGAAGATAAAGGTGCGAGAATGGTACCTAAAATATTTGCAAATCTAAAATTACCATTAAATGAAAAAATGAAATTCGTTCAAAAATTAGTAGAACTTCATTTGAGGCCAATTGTTTTAGCAAAAACTGAAGTTACCGATAGTGCCATTAGAAGATTGTTATTTGAAGCAGGAGACGAAATAGAAGATTTAATGATTTTATGCGAAAGCGATATTACAACTAAGAATCCAAATAAAGTAAAAAAGTATTTACAAAACTTTGAAATTGTTAGACAAAAACTTATTGAAATTGAAGAAAAAGATAAAATTAGAAATTGGCAACCACCAATTACAGGCACAGAAATTATGACTCTTTATAAATTAATACCAAGTAAAAAAATAGGTGTTTTGAAAACTGCACTAAAAGAAGCTATTTTAGATGGCTTAATTGGTAATAATTATAAAGAAGCAAAAAAATTTTTAGATATTAAAATAAAAGAATTAAATTAATCACTTAAAATTTAATAACTAATTTAACTTGTAAATAGACTTTTTAACGTGTTTTAAAATAAAAAACCCTAATTTTAAACTAAAATAATTTTAATGTTAAGAACAAATACCTGCGGAGAATTAAGACTTGATGATGTAAACAAAGAAGTTACTTTGTGTGGATGGGTTCAGAAAAGTAGAGATTTAGGAGGCATGACATTTATTGATTTGCGTGATCGTTACGGAATCACACAATTAGTATTTAATCTTGACTGGGATTCTAATTTATGCAAACAAGCTCGTGCATTGGGGAGAGAATTTGTATTACAAATTACTGGAACTGTTATTGAACGTGAAAGTAAAAATAAAAATACACCAAGCGGCGATATAGAAATAAAAGTGCGTATTTTAACTATTTTAAATTCATCACTTACCCCACCTTTCACAATAGAAGATGAAACCGACGGGGGAGACGAGTTGAGAATGAAATATCGTTATTTAGACTTACGACGAACTGCTATAAGAAAAAATTTAGAATTGCGCCATCGTATTGCAATCGAAACTCGAAATTATTTAGATAAACTTAATTTTATAGAAGTAGAAACGCCTGTTTTAATAAAATCTACTCCAGAGGGAGCACGCGATTTTGTTGTGCCAAGTCGTATGAATAAAAATCAGTTTTATGCATTACCTCAAAGCCCTCAAACTTTCAAACAACTATTAATGGTTAGTGGATTTGACAGATACTATCAAATTGTAAAATGTTTTAGAGATGAAGATTTGAGAGCCGATCGTCAACCTGAATTTACTCAAATAGACTGTGAAATGAGTTTTGTTGATCAGGACGACATCTTAAATACTTTTGAAGGTTTACTTGTATATTTATTTAAAATAGTTAAAAATATCGACATTCCTAAAATACCTCGTATGAGTTATGCGCAAGCGATGAAAGATTATGGTAGCGATAAGCCTGATACTCGATTTGAAATGAAGTTGATAAATTTAAATTCGGTTTGTAAAGGAAAAAATTTTAGTTTATTTAACGAGGCTGAATTAATTATTGGCCTATGTGCTACTGGGGCTGCAGAATATACCCGTAAACAATTAGATGAATTGACTGAATGGGTAAAACGTCCACAAATTGGGGCTAGTGGATTAGTTTATGTTCGTTATCAAAACGACGGCGCAATAAAATCAAGCGTAGATAAGTTTTATTCGGAGGAAGATTTAAAAAAATGGGTCGAAGTTTGTGATGCAAAAAAAGGCGATATAATTTTAGTTTTAGCTGGCAATAAAAATGAAATAAGAAAAGCTGCAAGTGAATTAAGATTAGAATTAGGAAATCGCTTAGGCTTAAGAGATAAAAATAAATTTTCATGCCTTTGGGTTATTGATTTTCCTCTCATAGAATGGAATGAAGACGATCCCAACTTATTATCATCATTATCTGGTCGGTGGCATGCTAAACATCATCCTTTTACGTCTCCAAAAAATGAGGATATGTATATCATAAATTCCATGATTTCAGAAATCAGAGAAGAAATTATTAAAGATATGCCTATGAATTTTAAAGTGCAGATTCCGAGAGCTAAAGCATACGATATTGTGATAAATGGAGTTGAAATTGGAGGGGGAAGCGTTAGAATTCACAACAAAGATTTACAAGAAAAAATGTTTGAAATACTCGGTTTTTCGAAAGAAGAAGCACAAAAGCAATTTGGTTTTTTAATGAATGCGTTTGAATTTGGTGCACCACCTCATGGTGGTATTGCTCTGGGTTTTGATAGATTATGTTCAATATTTGGAGGAAATGATAGTATTCGTGATTTTATTGCTTTCCCGAAAAATAATTCAGGCAGAGATGTGATGATTGATGCACCTAATGAAATAAGCGCTGAACAATTATATGAATTAGAAATTGAATTAAAAAAACAATCTTAAATTTAATAAACCAGTGTTTGCATTAACAAAAACATATCGTTAAACCTTTTACGAGTAGCTTCAATAAAATCAGAAGTAATAATTGCTTTTAAATTTTCAAGGTTCTTTACCTCATCTAATTTAAACTTAAAAAGCTGCTCCATTGGGCCGGCTTCAAATCTCACCTGATATTTATCATTCATCTGAAAAATACTGATGGTCATACTTTCGTGCGGAATGTTGTCAATTATTCTCATTTTTTTTAAATGCTTCTTTAAAAGCTTGTTTTATATTAAATATATTTTTAAGGGCCCCAAACGGACCTATATTCCTGTCGCCATCATCGTGAATTCGACTTTGAATGGCATGTGCCAATAAAACATAATGTTTTAAACCCGATTTGTTTAAAAATTCTTCTGCCTTATCATCACCATTAATTAAATTGGCTGCAGCAGCCCATTCAAAAGCTTTTGCATCCATTAAAAACTTAAAAGCTTTTTGATCATCCCAAATGGCATTTACAAATGCAGCCAATATATAATGTTTGTTCTCCATTAAAAATTTAAAAGCTTTTTTGTCATCTCTAATGGCATCAATACAAGCAATTAATTCTTTATAACCATTATTCATTAACCAATTGTAACCAATAGTATCTTTTAATACGTGTCTGGTAAATTGATCGATGGCATAATTTGAATAATGTTTCATAAATATAAATCATTAAAAATTATAAAATTATTTTAAAATCTCACGTGCAATTACTAATTTTTGAATTTCGCTTGTGCCCTCGCCTATAGTACATAATTTACTATCACGATAAAATTTCTCTACTGGAAAATCTTTAGTATATCCATAACCACCAAAAATTTGAACAGCCTCAGTACTTACTTTAACCGCAATTTCGCTGGCAAAATATTTTGCTATTGCGCTTTCTTTTGTTACTGGTAAATGTTTGTTTTTTAAATCGGCAGCTTTAAAGGTTAATAATTCCGCAGCCTCATACTCGGTTATCATATCGGCTAATTTAAATGAAATTCCTTGAAAATTTGAAATAGATTGACCAAATTGATGACGTTCTTTGGCATATTTAATACTTGCATTTATTGCTCCTTTTGCAATTCCTAGACTCAAGGCGGCAATACTAATTCTACCACCATCTAAAACTTTCATAGATTGTAAAAATCCTTCGCCTTCATTTCCAATCATTTGAGATTGGTGAACACGGCAATTATCGAAAATTAACTCTGCGGTTTCACTTGCACGCATACCCAATTTATTTTCTTTTTTTCCACCACTAAAACCTTGATTTGTTCTTTCAACAATAAAAGCAGTAATTCCTTTGCTATCAAGGAGTTTTCCAGTGCGAGCTAGAACAACTACAACGTCGCCAGAAATACCATGGGTTATCCAATTTTTTGTACCATTTAAAATCCAATAATCACCATCTTTTACTGCCGTGCATTGCATTCGCATTGCATCACTTCCGGTATTTGCTTCTGTTAAACCCCAAGCACCAATCCACTCTGCTGATGCTAATTTAGGTAAATACTTTTTCTTTTGTTCTTCGTTTCCAAATTGTAAAATATGGCCGGTGCATAAACTATTGTGAGCTGCCATAGATAAAGCTACAGAACCACAAATACTTCCTAACTCTGTAATTGCAGTTACATATTCAGTATAACTAAATCCAGATCCGCCATATTCTATAGGCACCAAAACACCCATAAGGCCCAATTCACCTATTTTCTTAATTACCTCTATAGGAAACTTCTGTGACTCATCCCACTCCATCATTTTTGGTATTATATGTTCTTTTCCGAATTTACGAATCATATCAGAAATCATGATTTGATTTTCGTTAGGTTTAAAATTAAATCCAAATTCTGTTTTTAATAGTGTGCTAGACATTTAATATTTTTTGAATGATTAATTAATTTTTTTTTTCCATTTAAAAAGTCAAGAGATAAAACAAAATTGAAACCTGCTACCGAAGCGCCCAATTGTTCTACTAAATGAGAAGTTGCCTCTGCTGTGCCACCAGTGGCAAGTAAATCATCGTGAATTATTACTCTCCATCCTACTTTTAATGAATCTTCGTGCATTTCAATTTTAGATTTGCCATACTCTAAATCATATTCATAACATATTGTTTTATAGGGTAACTTACCAGCTTTACGAACCATTACAAAAGGGATATTTAACTGGTTGGCCATTAAAAAACCAAATAAAAAACCGCGAGACTCAATACCAACAATAGCATCTGGTTTTGATACCATATTACTGATAAAAGCATTCACTATGTCTGAACAAAGAGTTTGATTATAAAATAAAGGCGTTATATCTTTAAATTGTATTCCAAGTTCAGGAAAATCTGGTATATTTCTAATTTCTTGTTTTATGCGATTTTCTAAACTCACGATGTATCATACAAACTTAATCTTTTTTTTAAAAAGAAAATAAAAATTAACTAAATAAATTTATAAAAAATTGTAAAAAATAAAAAAATTATTTTACCACCAAAATACCATTAGCAATAAATCGAATTTCTTTTTTATCATTGATAATCTCATCTATTTCTTTTTGAGATTTATTAGCATCTTCTGCATAATGTTTTAATTCAGAAACGGAAGTTGTCTTAGTAAAACTTTTTCCTTTTAAAACAATATTTTTTCCAATAATAGCTAAAGGAACAAAAAACGAATAACCATTCATTTTAACAAATGCATTTGTGCTATCATTTATATAAAATGTGAGCCAGCAACCTTTAGATGAACATGCATCTAGAACTTTTGCTTTAACGATAGTTTCTACCGTATCATTATCTTT
>SYAL01000005.1 GCA_005787585.1 Bacteroidota bacterium | reverse complement strand
TTCTGAAATAATATTGGTGCTAAAAGTATAATTAGAGTAAGGAAAACCTACCGGTGAAATTTCTTTTAATTCTTTAGCGGGTATAAATGGAACAATTTTAGGGTCAACTTTGCACGATAATAAAAAAATTAAACAAAAAAATATATATAATACTCTATTAACTAGCAACATGATTAAATTATTTATATAAAATTACTCAATTTTGTTTTCTCGTGTATTATATTTTCAGTATATCTGAAACCAATTTTTTAATAAGATGTTTAAATATTAATGTTTTGATCAATCAAATATGTTAAAATTAATTATTAAAACACTAAATATCAGATATATAAATTTAATTACTCAATGTAATACTTAAAATAACGACCTGTTTTTTTAATTTTTCTATCTTTACAACTTTAAAAACAAAACTAAGCATGACGTATTTGGATTTTGAAAAGCCCATCCAGGAATTAGAAACCGAAATTATTAAGCTAAAAGAGATTGCTTCAAAAAGCAAAGTGGATTTAAATGATAAAATTACAGAGCTTGAAAACAATATAAAAGAAAAAACCGCCGAAATATATCAGAATCTTTCAGCATGGCAAAGAGTTCAAGTTAGTAGACACCCCGATAGACCATATTCACTAGCATACATCAACTCCATTTCTAATAACACATTTATTGAATTGCATGGTGATAGAACTGTAGGTGATGACAAAGCGATGGTGGGAGGATTTGGAGACATTGATGGTCAAACAGTAATGTTTGTAGGTCAACAAAAAGGAATTAACACAAAAATGCGACAAATTCGTCGTTTTGGTATGGCTAATCCAGAAGGTTACAGAAAAGCCTTAAGATTAATGAAATTAGCCGAAAAATTTAATAAACCAATTATTACATTTATTGATACTCCTGGCGCATATCCTGGGATAGAAGCCGAAGAAAGAGGCCAAGGAGAAGCCATTGCTCGAAATTTACTTGAAATGACTCAATTAAAAGTTCCTGTCATTTGTATAATAATTGGCGAAGGTGCAAGCGGTGGTGCTTTGGGAATTGGAATTGGAGATAAAGTATTAATGCTAGAAAATACATGGTATTCTGTTATATCACCCGAATCTTGTTCATCAATATTATGGCGCAGTTGGGATTTTAAAGAAAAAGCTGCTGAAGCACTAAAATTAACTTCAAACGACATGATTAAAAATGGATTAATAGACGGCATCATTACCGAACCTTTTGGAGGTGCACACCGAGACCATACGCTTATTTTTGAAACAGTAAAATCAGAAATTTTAATTCACTTAAATACACTAAATCAAATAGATTATAAAGAACGAATCAATCAAAGAATTAATAAATTCTCGTCTATGGGGGTAGTTCACGATTTAAACGATTAAAATATTTAAAATTAACAAATAAACATATTATGGCCGATACAGGAGATATTAACGTAGGTTCGATTATTCGATTTAATGGCGAATTAGTTCAAATTACAGATTATCAGCACCGCACACCAGGTAACCTTAGAGCCTTTTATCAAGCTAAAATGCGAAACCTAAAAAATGGTAAACAAACCGAAAATCGTTTTAGAAGTGGCGAAAATATAGAAATTGTTAGGGTAGAATATAAAATGATGCAATATATTTATGCCGAAGGTGAATTTGCAGTTGTAATGGATAATCAAAACTATGAACAAGTTCATATTCCAATAATCATGTTTGGTGCAAGTGGTAAGTTTTTAAAAGAAGGTATGGAAGTAAAAGTAAGCTTTGAAGCTGACGAAGCAATTTTAGCCGAAGCTCCTACCTTTATTGAAGCTCAAATTACTTATACAGAGCCTGGTATAAAAGGTGACACAGCAACAAATACTCTGAAAAGTGCAACATTAGATACTGGTACTGAAATTAAAGTGCCTTTATTCTTTAACGAAGGTGATTGGGTAAAAATAGATACCCGAACAGGAGAATACGTAGAGCGGATTAAAAAATAATAATGAAATTGAAATTCTTTACTTGAACTAAATAAAATAACTTATTATTTAGTTACTTTATTTCGCAATGCAACAATTTTATTTGAAATAGATTTAAATTTATCGTCAGTTATTTCTTTTGGTTGTTTTACTGCATTTATTTCTTCGTGAATAATTTTTAAATCGCTTATTAATTCAGCACAATCCTTTTTATCTTTAAAATCATTTAACAAACTAATTAAGTTTCCTAAGTGAAAACGTTGATCCCAAAGCTGTTTATAAGACTTAACTTTTAAATCTTTATCACTTATAGAACCAATAATTTTGCATGTTAAGTAAAAACTTTCCAACCAGCTGCCTATAAAAACATTTGAAGCAGTATATACCCTATCGTTTGTTCTTAAGTATATATCACTTTTAATAAAAAGTTCATCTAAAATTTTAAATAAACTATCTTTGTTAGATAAATTTGTTTCGGCACGTTTTCCAACCATATTTATAATAGAATTTTTTAAACCAAGCCCTTCACTTATCGACATTACATTTTTCATATATAACAAAACATCTTGCCCATTATTATTATCCATAGCGTAAGCCATATCAATACAATACACTCCTAAGTTAATAGACTTATAAAAATCATTAGAGTAAGTATCTACTTTTTTAGGAGAATTTAAAATTGAATTATCATAAATATAACCAAAAGCAGCAAAATTATGAAGATAAGATGCTGGAGAAGGTATATTTGCAATTGTAAAATCAAATTTAAATTTTGTAGAGTCTTCAACAGTTATTGCTGTTGTATCTTTAATGTTCACTTCAAGAGAATCTTTTAAATCATGATTTTTCGGGTTATTTTCTCCACAAGAAAAGATAAAAAACGATCCTAAAATAATTGCAACTGATTTATTAATAATATTCATCCGTTTATTTTTAATCATTTACAAAAATAATTTATTTTTTTAAATATATGTTTTTTTAATTAGATGTAATGTTAACATTTAAAGAGTTCTCTGTATCTTTAGAGTAAATTATAAACTTGAAAAATGACTAAAATAAAATTCGGAAAATGGTTAGGTGGCGGCTTAGGTTGGGCATTAGGTGGACCTTTAGGTGGTATTTTAGGCTTTGCATTAGGATCTGTATTTGATGGGTCAGATCCACTTAATTCGGAAAATAATCAAAGTTCAGGGAGTAGCGATTTTGCATTGAGTTTATTGGTTTTATCCGCTGCGGTGATGAAAAGTGATGGCAAAATGCTAAAAAGTGAACTAGATTTTGTTAAAGATTTCTTTATAAAGCAATTTGGTCGAGAAAATGCTGCTCAACAAATTTTGATGCTTAAAGAGATTTTAAAAAAAGAAATTCCGCTTTTTGATGTTTGCAATCAGATAAAACATTACATGCCCATCGCTCAACGCATTCAAATTGTTCATTATCTTTTTGGTATTTCTCAAGCCGATGGACATGTTCACGCGTCAGAACTTAAAACCATTCAAACTATTTCTAATTATTTAGGCCTTCATTCATCAGAGTTTGATTCGCTTAAAGCAATGTATTTTAGAGATCTTAATAGCGATTATAAAATTCTAGAAATTGAACCCGAGGCAACAGTTGAGGAGATTAAAAAAGCTTATCGTAAAGTTGCTATTAAATTTCATCCCGATAAAGTAGCCTCTTTAGGCGAAGATGTTCAAAAGGCTGCTAAAGAAAAATTTCAAAAAGTTTTAGAGGCCTACGAAAATATTAAAAAACAAAGAAACTTTTCTTAATTATTTTTTTTTGTTTATTAATTCCTATAATTTATAGCAATCATCTCTCAATTATTAATTTACCTTTAGGTTATGAATTCTAATCTTGACGCAAGCGAAGAAAATTTAAACACAAGTGATAAAGACATTGAACGTGCCCTAAGACCAATCGCTTTCGAAGATTTTAGCGGACAAGAAAGCGTTGTAGATAATTTACGTGTATTTGTTGCAGCGGCAAAACAGCGAAATGAAGCTCTAGACCATGTGCTTCTTCATGGACCTCCGGGGTTAGGAAAAACTACTTTAGCTTATATCATCACTAACGATTTAGGTGTTAATTTAAAAGTTACAAGCGGTCCTGTTTTAGACAAACCAGGCGATTTAGCAGGTTTATTAACTAATTTAGAGCCATACGATGTATTATTTATAGATGAGATTCATCGTTTGAGCCCTATTGTAGAAGAATATTTGTATTCTGCAATGGAAGATTATAAAATTGACATTATGATTGATAGTGGGCCAAATGCTCGAACTGTTCAAATAAAATTAAATCCATTTACTCTAGTTGGTGCAACGACTCGAAGTGGATTGCTTACCTCTCCGCTTAGAGCACGATTTGGAATAACAAGCCGATTAAATTATTATAACAGCAAAGTACTCACTGGGATTGTTCAAAGAAGTTCATCCATATTAAAAGTTGAAATTAAAGATGAAGCCGCTTACGAAATAGCCCGAAGAAGCAGAGGAACTCCCAGAATTGCAAACGCATTACTAAGAAGAGTTAGAGATTTTGCTCAAATTAAGGGCGATGGCTCCATCGACATAGAAATGGCAACTTTTGCTTTAAAAGCCTTAAATGTTGATAAAAATGGATTAGATGAAATGGATTTAAGAATTCTTAATTGTATTATAGACAAATTTAAAGGAGGTCCAGTAGGAATTAGTACCATTAGCTCAGCAGTTGGCGAAGAGTCTGGAACTATTGAAGAAGTATATGAGCCATTTTTAGTTCAAGAAGGCTATCTAATGCGAACACCTCGTGGGAGAGAAGCTACAGAAATGGCATATAAACATTTAGGTAAAAAAGATTTTAAAAAACCAGGCGGTTTGTTTGACGAATAATTTATTTGATACTATGTTCAAAAAAAATATATTATTGTATGGTTTAATATTTATTCCTATCATTTTTTTTTGTTGGTATTTATTTTCTAATCAAACTAACAAGCCCAACAGATATCTGGCTTACTTTGGTCCAAAAAATAGTAATAAAATAAACGACTCATCCTATCATAAAATACCTGACTTTGAATTTACAAATCAATATAATGAGGCTGTAAATTCTAATTCAATAAAAAATAAAATTTATTTAGCTGAATTTTTTTTTACTACCTGCAAAAGTATTTGCCCAAAAATGAATACCAATTTAAAAAAAGTATACAAAACATTTAAAAATAACCCTAACTTTTTAATTTTATCACATACTGTTTATCCAGAAATCGATAGTGTTAATGTATTACTTGATTATTCCAACCAATATGAGGTAACAGATAAAAAATGGTTATTTTTAACTGGACAAAAAAAAGATTTATATTATTTAGCTCGAAAAGGGTATTTACTTAATAACGAAATAGGAAATGGCGATGAAAATGATTTTATACATACTCAAAATACTGCATTAATAGATTATGAAAAGCATATTCGTGGATTTTATGATTTAACTGATTCATCAGAAATTATTCGTTTAATACAAGAAATTAATTTATTACAAGCCGAATATGATTACAAAAAAATGAATACCACTAATTAGTTTAAAAAACTTGATGGTTATAAAATACCAAAAACGTTAATTAAATTGATAAATTTTTCAAATAATACTTCAATTCATTTTTTTATTTAGGTTAATTGGTAAAATTAAATTCGAAAACTCAATAAAAAACTTAAATACTATAAATAATTAAAAAGATTGGTAAAATAAATTGTAATTATAAGATTTTTGTATTAGTTTTATTGTAATTGAATTAATAAAAAAATAATCAAAAACTTAAAAATCAGACCCTATGAAAAAATCTCTACTTATTGTTTTAACTTTCTGTATGCTCACGTATACAAATAAAACCTTTTCTCAGGCATCTTTAAGATACCTATCAGAGACATTCTCTTCAGTTACTGTATCAACAAATGTTATTTATGGAAACAATATTTCCGTATTAACAGGAACACCAAGTTCAATTCCTCTGGTGATGGATGTTTATCAACCTACAGGTGATGTTTTAACTGCTCGTCCTCTAATAATTGTATTGCATGCAGGAAGTTTCTTGCCTTCTGTAGCTAACGGAATGGCCATTGGTAAAAAAACAGATAGTGCCGTTGTTGAAATGTGTATGAAATTTGCTAAAAGAGGATATGTTGCTGTTTCAGCAGACTATAGACTCGGATGGAATGCACTTTCAACCAATCAGGATGTAAGAACAGGAACACTCCTTAATGCTGTATACCGCGGTTTACAAGACACAAAAAACTGTGTACGCTTCTTTAGGAATGATGCTGCAAATGCTAATCTTTATAAAATTGATGTAAACAGAATTGCAGTTGGTGGATTTGGTGCTGGTGCTTATTTAGCTATGGCTTATGGTAGCTTAAATAAAACAGCTGAATTAAATTTATCAAAGTTTATTAATCAATCATCAACTCCGCCTGCTTCTTATGTAAACCAAATAATCTCTGGAAATTTCGACGGCACAGATGCAACAGCATTAAACACGCCAAACTATGCCACACAAAGTTCATCTATAAATGTTGCATTTAGCTTGGGCGGAGCCGCAGGAGATAGCTCATGGATAGAAGCTGGCGAAACTCCAATAATTTGTTTGCATGCATATAAAGATCCATATGCTCCATACAAGACTGGAAATGTAATTGTAGCTGCCACCGGACAATTTGTTGTTGAGGCAAGCGGAAGTTTCGACGCTACAAAAAGATCAACAAGGTTAGGTAACCAAGCAATATTTCAAAACTCAGTTTTTAACGACGTATATTCAACAAAAGCTATTTTAAATAGCGCAGGAATTCCAGGGTTATACACTCATATTACCCCAGCACCAGGACCAAATATGTCTTGTACAGGCGCCAATGCAAATCCTCAAATAGAACAGAGTGCTCCGTGGGATTGGTGGAACGAACCAGTTTTTATTGCGTCTTATAATGCATACTCAGGAACTTCAAATGGTACACCTTTGGCTTGTAAATTAAAACTAGAAAATCCTGATATGTCTGCAATAAAAGGCAGAAAATATATGGATACTATTCAAGGATTTTTAAATCCAAGACTTGTTTGTGCTTTAAATTTACCAGGCTGCGTTCCTGCTTCAAACACTGGAATTCAAAACATATCAAATGGAAACGACCTAAGTATTTATCCAAATCCTGCAACATTTGAAATTAATTATGTTATTTCTGATGGTAATACCATCAAAAAAATTGATCTCTTCGATGCCACGGGACGAATTGTTATCAGTTTAGATGGTTTAAATACTAACAAATTTACTTTAAACCGAAACCAATTAAATCAAGGTCTTTACTTTTCAAAAATCGAATTGGGAAACAAAACTATACTTAGTAGAAAAATAATTATAAAATAATATTTTAAGACAATAATTTATAAGGGGTTGTTTTCGAATGAAACAACCCCTTATTTATTTAAAAAATCAATTTATACCATTTAATTATAAAATTAACTAATCTATTAATCAATAAATAACCATAAAGAAATTTTAAAATTATGGTAATTATATAGATTTAATTACGGTCTAATTCAAGTAATGCAGAAAAATAAATTAATCGACCTATTCTTGGACCACCATATACTTGAAAAGAAAGATTATTTAGTAGATTAGATCCACCAAACTTAAATGTTGTTTTTATTTTAGGAACATATTTACTAATTTGAGCATCTAACATATCATATTGAGGAACATTCCCAGTAAACGATGGTGAACCTGTAAAATCATAACCTTGAACCCATTTATAATTGATGCTAAATCCAAAATCATTAAATGATACATATTTTTTATCTTCTAAAGTTTTTGAAGGGAGTCTGATTTTGAATTTAATATCACGTCCAGAAAAACCAATATTAAATTTATTTTTAGGTGTATTAAAAGCCGGAATAATAGGATCTTCTGTACCTTTTTTATTCAGTTCATTATAACTGTAATTACCCGTTATCGAAAAGTACTTTTTCATATAATAGGTTGCTCCAATAGATAATCCTTGAGTAGTTACAATATTTATTGCATTCGCGGCTATCCTATAGAAAATGATACTTGAAATTTCATTCGTATTTCCTGGATTAAATTTAACATCTCCCCCCTGTTGGTAACCAATAAAATCTTTATAAATACTAAAATAACAACTTGCATCCACTAATAGCCTATCGAATAAAGAGGTTCTGTATCCCAATTCAATTGATTTTACTTTTTCAGGAACTATTTTCGAGACATTAAAATAAGTTAATTTATTTTTATCAGTATAAGCTTCATTAAAATAATTCTTAATGGATTCTATTGTGACCAAAGAATCAAAACCATTCAAATTACCAAGTAAAATAGCGTTTCCAACATTATAATAAAGATACTGATCTTGTAAAGTAGGATTTCTTATTCCAGCTGAAAAAGAAAGGCGAAAAATATTATCTTTAGAAAGATTATAAACAATTGAAGTGGCTGGTGAAAAAATAAAATCAAAATTCTTATTTTTATCCAATCTTAAAGTTAAATTAAACTTCAACTTTCCATCTAAAACCTTCTTTTCCATTCCAGAATAAAAACCATATTCATAGTTTTTTATAACTATGTTTGAGGTATCACTAAAAATAGTTCCTTCTGAATTTGGTTTAAATAATCTATAATTTGAACCGATTGTAAGATCAAATGGTTTAGTAATAAATTTATACTCTCCGTGAATGTGATAAAGTGCAGATCTATCAATTAATTTAGATCCACCCTGACCTAAAGGTTTAGAAGTAATATAGTTAAATGCATCCTTATATGCCTGAGAGCCGGGTATTAAAAAAGGAATCCCTTTATTATCTGCATCATTTCGAGCCTGATTGTGCCATGCCTGCATTTGATTAGAATTTATATTCATAATTGAGTCAGCAGTTTGAAAATTATAAAAAAAATTATTTGGATTACCGGGTCCGATATATGGACCCATGGTTGGAAAACCAGGAAGTTTTTTCACACTTGGCACAACGTAAGCTGCGTAATAATTTCGATAAGCCTTATTACCCCATTCGGCATTACTACTAGAAACATTTTGAAGTAAGATAGCAGTGGTAATTGCATCATAAGAGTTTCCAGCATCTTCGTTTGTGGAGTATGCTCTAATAAAATATTTATCCTGCTCCTTAAGTTCAATTCTATTTTGAAAAAAATTAATGTCTTTTAAACTATAACGATTGTCACCCTGATAAATGGTTGTACCATTTCCAAAATTAAAGGAATAAACCAATTCGGTTGAAGGTTTAATTTTATAGTGAATAGCAGAGGCTAATTTTAGATTTCTCGAATCATAGTTAACAATATCTTTTTCTTCATATCCAGTTCTATAAAAATTTCCAAGTCCAGGATAGCTAACTTTTTGTCCTTTTGAATTTGCATTGTAAACTATTTCATCACCATATCGGTTAACAGCGTTATAACCACCCCAATTTTTTTTTGTATCAGTAGATTCATATACAGGCTCCATATTATTAGCCTCCCAGTCGTTTGCACGTAAAAAAGAGAAATTAAATTTAAAAGCAGCTTTTTCTTCACCTTTTTTATTTTTAAAAACCTCAGCGTATCGGCAGCCAGTTTCGAGAAGATTTCGCTCACCAACCTTTAACAAAACATTTATACCCGGTTTAATAAATGGATTTTTTGTAATCATACTAATTACTCCATTAAAAGCATTTGGACCATAATAAGCAGAACTTGCACCAACAACAATTTCAGCTTTTTGAACATCCAATTCTGATGCTCCTAAAAAATTACCCAAAGAAAAATTTAGACCTGGCGATTGATTATCTACCCCATCAATTATTTGTAGAGATCGCACAGGTGATGTGCTATTAAATCCTCGAGTATTAATTATCCGAAAAGAAATGCTTGCTGAAGTTAAATCAACACCTTTTAATTGGCCAAGTCCCTCATAAAAATTAGCTGCAGAAGTTGCTTTGATAGCCGAAGCATCTAGCGATTCAACAGTTAATGCAGATTGTTTCTGTTTTTCTGAAAATCCACGGGCTATTACATCAACTTCCATAAGGTTAATTTGCTCAGATTTTAACTTTAAATTTACCGGCTTTTCAATAGAATTAATTACTTGAACTAATGTAACATAACCTAAACTATTTACTGATAATGTAAAAGGTGTTGCTGGAGTGAGCATAGAAAAATTACCATCAGCATCAGACGAAGTATTAAAATTAGTGCCTTTAATTTCGATTATTGCACCAACAAGAGGCTCATTTGTGTTTGGATCTAATATTTTACCAGTCAATTTTTGGCTAAACAAATCATTAAATGAAACAAAAAAAACACATATAATTAACTTCAAATAAGTTAAAAAAGAATTAGCTTTCATTTAAACAGATTTATAAATAAATTTAAAGATAAAAAATTTGAAAATTAATTTTTAATACCATATATAAAGTCATTATTAATTCCTATTAATAGAAAGGTTATAGCTTAGTTCTGCTACTAAATTTATTTTAAAATCATAATTTTCCATTATTTTGATATCTTTAGCATTTGCTGGCATAATAAAATAAGTATCAAATTGAATAGATTTGCATTTTTTTAATTTTATTATTTTATAATTGGATATGGGGATATTAATATTTGATGAAGAATAAGATATTACTTCATTTTGAGAATTAACTACGCCAGATTCTAATATGTTTTCATTGGGCAAAAATAATGAATCTATTATTATATTTTGATCGTCGAGCAAGTAAGCTTGTAATTTCGCTTTAAAAGGATACCCATTTATGGTATTAATTATTAAATTACCTTGTTTAACACGATCCAACTGACTTACATTGCTAAAATCAACCTTTGCAATAGATTTTAATCTAAAATAATTTGCTTTAAATTTTAATGGGATATTAATATCAGCTAATACTTTTATCCCTGTATTATAGAATGCAAAATCATTATAACCAGAAATATTTCCTAAAGGATTTAAACTAACATTACCCTGAAATGTTATCTTATCAGGTAAATTTGAAATAAAAGCAGTTACGTTACTAGTTTGAGAATTTAATGCAATAAATTTATTGGATGGGAATAAACTGAATGTTGATTTTGTTGCTCTATTTATATTTAGATTTGATAATAGAGCAGCATTTAAATTAACAATTGAATTATTTGATGAATTGATAGATTTAATATTATTTAAATTGACACTAAATTCTGCGCCAAATTCATTTATAATATGAAAAGACACATTTGTCTCACTAAGCATAAAATTTGAAGCTTTAAGGGTTTCCATAAAATTAAATCGTAAAGTATCCTCAGGTATTGTAAAGATTTGTTGACCAAAATATCCCTCAACAAAATCAGGAATAATCTGAGTATAAGTTAAGTCAATTTTGGCCCCTTTTCCAGGATTAACAGTTGTAGTTGAAGCATTTGGATTTAAAGAAATGTTATAATTCTGAATTATTGTATTAAAAGCATTGCCAGAAATGCCGCGCATATTCAAAGTATAACCCGATAAATCATAATTTTTAATTAATGAATTAATACCTGGTGGAATGGTTTCTTTTATTTTAAATATTGAATCGTTTTTTTTAGCACTAGAAATGGCATAAACCAGATCGAGAGGTTGATTTAAATCATTGCTAAATTTCACTTTTAAATTTCCTTTTCTAATTACAAATGTTTTAATTGAAATATTGTTTCCTATCTCGAATTTAAGATCTGAGGGCTGAAAAACAAAAAGTGATTGACCAGGATTCATTATAGAGGGGAATGGTGTAGGATTAATAAAATTTTGTGTTATTGAAGTATCCGGCAAAATAATTAAAGAGTCGAGTTTAACTGCTAATAATTCACGCTTAAAAACAAAATTTAAAAGCCCATTATTATCTGGCTTTATGAGAGTGTCTCCAAAAAAATTTTTAATATTTAAAACACTGTTAGCAATTGGCAAAACAAAATCATTATCCCAATTTGTAATAGATTGTTTTGTACAACTTAAAAAAAAAAACAAGAAAACAAAATACCTATTTTTCTTAAATAGAACATTAAACAAATATAAATAATATTAAGTTGATAAAATAAAAAAAAACATATAAAAAAATCATTTTTTTTAATAATTTTGTATACTAAATGAATTTTAATTTAAGATTTTTTATTTCTTGGATTACCTGTGCATTGGTAATGTTCTCATTGTTTTATGCTTGGCATGGGATCTTTTTAAATGATTTTAAACGCATTCAATTCCCCATAGAATTATTTGTGGGTTTTGCTGCTATAGCCTATTTGATAATCAGTTTTGGTGTTTATTTTGTTTTTGAGTCTTCATTAATTAAGCGATTTAGAAATTTAATAATTAAAGGCTTATTAGTAGGCATTCTATCGGGTTTAACAATATTTATAGTCGCTACTATTGTTCATATTTCACTTGCAAAAAACTTAAACTCACAGCATCTATTTATGAATTGCTCATGGCAAATTGCTGAGCAAACTATTGGTGCATTTGTTCTTGTTATATTTAAAGTGATAATTCGCGATAATAAGTTCCAAGACGCTTAATGGTTTAAAAGCCAATTAAAAAAGCAGTTAAAAAAATGAAAAATCTATTTTTATTTATTAAGTCTAAAGTTTTTTTTATACATTTTACACTTATTTTATTAATAATTTTTATTGTATTTTTTATTATTATTCAAAGTTTAAAGTCATATACCAAACATGGAGATTTCATTATGGTTCCTAATTTTACAAATCAAAATATTATAGATTTACCAAATTTTATTATAGATAAAGAAGTAACCTATAAAATCATCGATAGTACCTATAATCCAAAAGAAAAAAAAGGAATAGTATTAAGACAAGAACCTGAAGCAAATTCAAAAGTTAAATTTAATAGAACAATTTATTTGTATGTAAGTTCTATGTCAGCTCCAGATATTATAATGCCAAAACTTATTAATAAAAGTGTTCGACAGGCAAAGTTCATTATTGAAACTCATGGCTTAATTCTGGGAAAAATAGAAGAAAAACAATCAAATTGTGATGGATGTGTAATTTTTCAATCTATAAAAGATATTGAAATAAAAGCTGGCAATCCCGTTAAAAAAGGTGCTGTAATAAATTTAATAATAGGCAAAAAAGAGACGTATTATAATACATCAGCTGATTCTATTGCTGATTATGATGAATAAATTTATGCTAAAAAAAATTAATTATTTACTTTTTATTTTTTTTACAAGTCCATCCATACTAGCTCAAGAGTATTTAAGGCCGACAAATTGTAACCTTAACTATTTATATTCTGAACTATTGGCTCCATCCTCAATTGATTATCTGCAAAAAAATAAAAAAAATCAATTAGTTTCAATCAATCTTCCTTTTATAGATGATTTTTATTATGCTAATACAAATAACTATCCAAATCAATTGCTGTGGAATGATTCATCAACGTATGTAAATATAGGTTATCCGATAGCTCCTCCTAGCTTTGGTGTTGTTTCTTTTGACGGATTAAATAAATTCGGATATCCATATCTTCCTAGTTTGACTAACCTTAACCTTACTTTTCCTGCAGATACATTAGAATCTCAACCAATCAATCTATATCAAATTGCTAATCAAATTCTTCTTCCTTCCGATAGTATTGCCTTATCTTTTTATTATCAGGCTCGTGGAAATGGAGATCCACCTGAGTTAAACGATTCATTAATTTTAGATTTTTATCAACCTAATAAAAACAAATGGATTTCAAGAGTTTGGTTTTCTAAAGGAAATAGTAACTCCAACATCAATGATACTATCTTTAAAAGAGGATTTGTAGCAATTACAGATACTAATTTTTTAAAAAATGGATTTAAATTTAGATTTCGAAATTGGGCTACAGGAGCAGGTAATTTTGATCACTGGCACCTTGATTATATTTATTTAAATAAAAATAGAAGTTTAATTGCAGATACAACTTATAACGATATCACCTTTTCTCAAGTACCAAGTTCTTTTCTTAAAAATTATTCAGCCATGCCATTTGAACAATTTAAGCCATTCGAAATGGCAATTAAAAACTCTGTTCGTATCAGAAATAATGGTAATGCAACCTTAAATATGACCTATGAAAATAAACTATTTGATAAAAATGGAATATTAATTAACTCATATTCTGGTGGAGCTGATAATTTACCTCCATTTTATAGTAGTGGATATAGTAGTATAACTGTTCATGCAAATCCAATCTGTAATTATACTTTTAATCCTTTACAAGACAGTGCTGAATTTACTATTAAACATTTTATTTATCGTTCTTCAGGTGTTTCTTCCGATTTTATTGTATCAAACGATACAATAATTCAAAAACAATATTTTAGAAATTATTATGCGTTTGATGACGGAAGTGTTGAATCGGGATATTTTATTAATGGTCAAGGGGGAAAAATGGCCTTAAAAATAATAATTAACGTAACTGATACTTTAAGAGCATTGCGAATTTATTTTGATTATGATGGCGCATTAGCATTGGCACAAAGTTCTTATTTTTTTAGGCCCTGCGTCTGGTCCGATGGCCAATCAGGACCTGGTTTAATTATGCTTAGAGACTCTGCTTGCTTGCCAAAATATAATTCTAAAGGTTATAATCGTTTTTCAGAATACAAACTTACTACACCTTTGGTTTTAAATCCTGGAACATACTATATAGGAATTCAACAGCAAGTGGCAACTGGATTAACAATTGGCTATGATTTAAATAATAATTACAAAACAAATTTATATTATAATTCTGGTTCGGGATGGAATCAATCTCAGATTAAAGGTTCTCTGATGTTAAGACCTGTTTTTGGTAAATACATTCAGCCACCGGTTTTTATAAACGAAAATAAAAAAACAAACTTTATTTTTTTTCCGAATCCTTCAAAAGATAAAATTACTTTTCTATATAATTCTCCAAACATGTTTTCAGTTCAAATTTATAATGCCATAGGTCAATTGGTAATTAATACGAATGAAATAGAGTCAAGCACAAATGTAAAAAATTATCAGTTAAATACCTCCCATCTTCCTAATGGCATTTACTTTTTAATTTTAAATGAAAACAATAAATCATTACAACAACACAAATTAATTATTCAACACTAATATCCATGTCTAGTATAAGCGATGAAATTGATGAGCTTGCAAACGATGAAGAGCAATCACTCTTTGAGCACCATAATATTAAAGTAGAAAAGGGGCAAGTAAGTATGCGTATTGATAAATTTATTATGATACGTATAGCAAATACAACCAGAACTAAAATTCAAAACTCTTGCGATGCCGGCTTTGTTCTTTTAAATGGTAAACCAATTAAATCTAATTATAAAGTAAAACCATTAGACGAAATTTCTATTGTATTAACAGTTCCTCCTAGATCAGTTGAAATAATTCCTGAAAATATTCCCATAGAGATTAATTTCGAAGATGATTATATTGTTTTAGTAAATAAAAAACCTGGTATGGTTGTTCACCCAGCTTATGGAAACTATACCGGAACTTTAGTTAATGCCCTTGTATACCATTTTAAAAATCTGCCTAAAACAAAAACAAAACTTAATAATGATTTGTATTTAGAAAGACCAGGCTTAGTGCATCGAATTGATAAAAATACTTCAGGAATTATTATTATTGCCAAAACTGAGTTAGCTATGACGCGATTAGCAAAAGATTTTTTTGAGAGAAAAATGGATCGAAAATATGTTGCGATTTGTTGGGGAGATTTGAAAACAGACAGTGGAACTATTGTTGGTAATGTTGGTCGAGATTTAAAAGATCGAAAAAAAATGCATACTTTTCCTGAAGGAAGCGAATTTGGTAAACATGCAGTAACTCATTACAAAGTATTAGAACGCTTTGGATACATTACACTTGTTGAATGTAAATTAGAAACAGGACGAACGCATCAAATTCGCGTTCACTTTAAAAGTATAGGTCATCCTCTATTCAATGATAATGAATATGGTGGCGACAGTGTTTTAAAAGGAGTTAACTCTTCCAAATATAAACAATTTATACAAAACTGCTTTAATTTATTGCCGCGACAAGCACTTCACGCAAAAACACTTGGAATTACACATCCAATTAGCGGCAAAAAATTATTTTTTGATTCAGAAATTCCTCCTGATATGCAAGCGGTAATTGAAAAATGGAGGCGATACACAAAAGATAAAAATTTTACTAATTAAATATATGGAATATAGAAGATTAGGTAAATCTGGCCTACAAGTAAGCCTTCTTTCATTCGGAAGTTGGATTACATTTGGAAAACAGATTGACGATACAACCGCAGATGAATTGATGGGCATTGCCTATGACAATGGTATTAATTTTTTCGATAACGCAGAAATATACGCCCGTGGTAAATCAGAAACCGTAATGGGAAATATTTTAAAGAAAAAGAAATGGTTACGAAGCTCATATTGTTTAAGTAGCAAAGTTTTTTTTGGATATGAAGATGGAAAACCCAATCAAATTGGACTTTCTAGAAAACATATTATAGAAGGATGTGAAGCAGCGTTAAAAAGATTACAAGTTGATTACATAGATTTATTTTTTTGCCACAGACCTGATAAAAATACGCCAATTGAAGAAACTGTTTGGGCAATGAATACTTTAATACAACAAGGTAAAATTTTATATTGGGGCACAAGTGAATGGAGCAATGACGAAATAATGTCAGCATTCTTTTTTTCTGAAAGAAATAAATTAATAGGTCCAACAATGGAACAGCCACAATACAATATGTTTGAAAGAAGTAAAATTGAAAAAGATTACATATTGTTATTTAAAGAGTTTGGATTAGGAGCTACTATATGGAGTCCTCTTGCTAGTGGTTTACTAACTGGTAAATATAATACCAATACCCCAAAAGATAATAGATTTCACATAGAAGGCATGGATTGGCTAAAAGAAAAAACTTTGGGGGATTTAACTCGAATTGAAAAAGTTAAACAATTAGATTTACTTGCAAAAGATTTGGGTTGCTCATTACCCAAATTAAGTATTGCTTGGTGTGTAAAAAACTCGAATGTAAGCTCTGCAATATTAGGTGCGAGTAAAATTGAACAACTAAAAGAAACGATTACGTCTCTAGATGTTTTGCCACTATTAACAATTGAGGTATTGGAAAAAATTGAAAATATTATACAAAATAAACCAATCCAGGCTTTATTTTAATTTAAAATTGAATATTATAAAAAAACTGCAAAAATTAAATTTTGCAGTTTTTGATTTAATAAATACAAAAATTTTGTCGGGGTGGCCAGATTCGAACTGACGACCTCCTGCTCCCAAAGCAGGCGCGATACCGGGCTACGCTACACCCCGAGCGTATCTCAAAAAAAATGAGAATGCAAATATACAATTATTTTAACTAGTACAAAAAATTAAATTGTATTTTTGTGAAACTATGCAAGAACAAATTTTAATACTAGATTTCGGTTCGCAATTTACTCAACTTATTGCACGTCGTCTACGTGAATTAAATATTTACTGTGAAATACATCCTTATAACAAAATACCAGAAATTACAAACTCAATAAAAGGTATTATTTTATCTGGAAGTCCACATAGCGTGCGCGAAGATTCTCCTCCAAATATAGATTTTTCAAAAATAAAAAATAAATTACCAGTATTAGGAATTTGTTATGGAGCTCAACTCATCTCCCATTTTTATGGTGGGGAAGTCGGAAAATCAAACACGCGCGAATATGGTAGAGCTAATTTAAATTTTATTGATTCTAAAGATATTTTATTGAAAAATATTTCGATCAACTCGCAAGTTTGGATGAGTCATGGAGATACAATTTTAAAAATACCAATTGGTTATAAAATCACTGCAAGTACCCATGATGTTTTAATTGCAGCATATTCAATGGAAAAAGAAAAAATTTATGGTATTCAATTTCATCCAGAAGTTTATCATTCTACTGATGGAACTCAACTTTTGAAAAATTTTGTATTTAATGTCTGTAAATGTAATGGTAATTGGACACCTAGTTCATTTGTAGAAAAAAGTATCAAACAATTAAAAGAAATAATAGGAAAAGATAAAGTTATTTTGGGATTGAGTGGTGGAGTTGATAGCAGTGTTGCCGCATTATTGCTTAACAAAGCCATTGGTGAAAATTTATATTGTATATTTATTGATAATGGTTTATTAAGAAAAAATGAATTTGAAAATGTACTTAAATCTTATGAAAATATAGGGTTAAATGTAAAAGGTGTTCATGCCAAAGAAATATTTTACAAAGCATTAAATAAAATATCAGATCCAGAAAAAAAACGCAAATCAATTGGTAAAACATTTATAGATATTTTTGACCAAGAATCAAAACTTATAAATGACGTCAAATGGTTAGCTCAAGGAACAATTTATCCAGATGTAATTGAAAGTATGAGTGTTAATGGACCTTCGGCTACAATTAAATCACATCATAACGTTGGCGGTCTTCCTAATTACATGAAATTAAAAGTGGTTGAACCTCTTCGAAATCTATTTAAAGATGAAGTTAGAAGAGTTGGAAAATCGCTAGGACTTGATGAAAATATTTTAAATCGACATCCTTTTCCTGGACCTGGTTTGGCTATTCGGATATTAGGAGATATAACTCCAGAAAAAATTGAAATCATTCAACAAGTAGACGATATATTTATTCAAGGATTAAAAAGTAATAATCTTTATAATGAGGTTTGGCAAGCTGGTGCCATTTATTTACCAATTCAAAGTGTTGGAGTAATGGGTGATGAAAGAACTTATGAGAATGTAATTGCACTCAGAGCAGTTAGTAGTACAGATGGAATGACTGCAGACTGGTGTCATTTACCACATGAATTTCTTGCAAAAATAAGTAACGAAATAATTAATAAAGTAAAGGGTGTCAATCGAGTGGTATACGACATAAGCTCAAAACCACCAGCTACCATAGAATGGGAATAAACTATTTTTAATAAATATTAGATGAATTACATTAGACTTTTTTATATAGGGTTATTGATGTGCTTAGTTGTTTCGAATCTATTTTCGCAAATAAAATCAAATAATATTCAAACAATTGCCGAAAAAAAATATTATATCCATAAAATCGAAAAAAAACAAACATTATACTCAATTTCAAAATTATACAATGTTGATTTAGAATCTATTTATAAATTAAACCCAGAATTAAAATCAGTAGTTAAAGTTGATCAAGAAATTAAAATACCAATATTAGATCAAAAAATTAATAATTTAAAATTTGAAAAAACAAATTTATCCAATGAATTTATAGATACTCTAAAATTCACTACCTATAAAACTATTAAAGGTGAGACGCTATTCTCAATAGCTAAAAAATTTAATGTAAACGTGGAGAAAATTTATGAATTAAATCCTTTTTTAAAAAATGGTTTAAAAGAATCACAAATATTAATACTAGGAGAAAAAATAAACAATAAAAATAAGCCGCCCGATCATTTTAATATAAAAAACTTAGTATTATCAAATAAAAGTAAAAATAAAATTATAGACAGTGTTGTAATTAATAAAGTATTTAAACCTAAAAAAACAAATTATAAAATAGCACTTTTATTGCCTTTTAAATTAGATGAGACATTAAACATAGATATTGAAAATCTTGCTAAGTCGAAAAGTAAATTTCCTTTAAACTCAGAATTAGCAATAGATTTTTATTTTGGCTTTAAAAAAGCAATAAATTATCTAGTTACTGATGAATTTAAAATAAATATAGAATTATTCGATATTTCTAATGATGATTCTTTAAAACTAAAAGAAATAGATAAATATCAGCGTTTAAAAGAAATAGATTTTATTTTTGGTCCATTATTTTCTGATGAATTCAAATTTATTTCAAAAAAAGCAAAAGAATATCAAATTCCAATTATTTCACCAACTACTCAACAAAATAAAATACTTCACGATAATATTTATACATCCAAAACAAACCCTTCTCAATTTTCATTAGTTGAAAGTTTAGCCGATTACTGTATAGATTCATTGGCAAATATAAATACAAATATTATATTAACAACAATTTCAGATAGAGATAAAAAAGAAACAGATTTTGTATCAGCTTTTAAAATTCGTTATAATGGGAAACAAAAATCACTTGGAAAAATAAAAGACAGTCTTCATATTGTTAAAGGTATTACTGGTATCAAAAACTCATACCTATCAAACAAAAAAAATATTATTATTTTTTTTAGTAATAACAAGATATTGGTTTCTGATTTCATTAACCAGATTACTTTATTCAATAAAAATTATAATATTGTTCTATGTGGTTTACAAAGTATAACACTTTATGATAACTTAGATCAAGATTATTTAAATCAGACAAGTTATACCTTCCCTTATCAATTCGATTTATCGTACATAAAAAATGATAATGAAATTATTGATAATTATTTCAATGAACAAGGGACATTTCCGAGTGAAAATTATTTTATTGGCTTTGATATTGCCTCCTATTACTTAAAGCATTTACGTGATAATGGCCCAGAATTTGTTCATCGTCTAGATGAGCTCCCATCAGAATCAAATTATATTCGTTTTAATTTTTTTCGTCCAGATAATACAACTGGCTTTGATAACAGAGGTACTTATATTTTTAAATATAATAATTATGAATTAATAAAAACTGGTTGGAAATGAATAAAATTATGATTTCAGATTGGCTAAAAAAATTACAAGATTCTATTTGTAATGATTTAGAAATAGCTGATGATGGTTCTAAATTTGAAGAAGAAATATGGGAGAGAAAAGAAGGTGGTGGTGGAAGATCACGTATAATCAAAGATGGTAATTTAATAGAAAAAGGCTGTGTTTTATTTAGTGCTATTGATGGATTAGCCCCTGAATTTTTATTTAAAGAAAAAGAACATAGTAACAATATAAACTCTAAATATTTTTTTGCAACGGGCTTATCAATCGTCATTCATCCAAAAAATCCGATGACACCAATAATTCATATGAATATTCGTTATTTTGAGATGGATGGAGGTGTCAGATGGCTGGGTGGTGGAATTGATTTAACACCTCATTACATTATTAAAGAAGATGCTGCTTTTTTTCATCAAGCTTTAAAAAATATATGTGATAAACATCATCCTAAATATTATAATCAGTTTAAAAAATGGGCTGATGATTACTTTTTTATACCTCACAGAAATGAAACCCGAGGAATTGGTGGTGTTTTTTTTGATCGATTAAATGAAAATGAAGAAATGAGTTTTAATCAAAATTTAGCTTTTTGGAAAGAATTAGGCGAAACGTTTTCTCCGACATACCTTGCTTTGATTCAAAAAACAAAAAATAAAACTTTTACTGAATTAAACAAACAATGGCAATTACTCAGAAGAGGACGCTACGTAGAATTTAACCTAATTTACGACAAAGGTACAAAATTTGGATTAGAAACAAACGGCCGTGTTGAATCTATTTTAATGAGTTTACCAAAATTAGCCAGTTGGGAATATAATTTTAAAACAAAACCAAATTCAGATGAAGCTCAAACGATATCTCTTTTGAAAAAAGAAATTAATTGGGTTTAAATATAAAAATAATTAATAGCAAAATTATTACTGGTAAAGAACTTAACAAAATACCAAAATAACCTTTTGGATATTTTTCTTGTTCACTAAAATACTTAGTATTTATAAAAACATTAACACTTCCTAAAATAAAACCTATAATTGCTAGCAAAATACTATAAAACAAATAATGAATTTCTTTTAAGCCAATAAATGCAGATAACGCAGCTATAAATCCAAAAAATATAGAGGCATATCCAATGAATACATAAATTAAATTAGTCTTCATTTTCAGCAAAATAAATCAATATCCTTCTACGTAATTTACTAGAATATGTTTGGCATTGCCAATCTGTATGATTTGCCGAAGAATTGATACATCTACCAAATTGTTTCATTCGGTATTTCATTTCTTCACTTAATAAATTAAACAATTCCATTGCTTCATCAAAATCTGATGCATTATCTTTTATTCTGGCGAAATGATCTTCTAAGCTCTCATCAATTACCACTTGTGGCTTTTTACCTTTTCTGGTAGCCATTAAAAACTTTTCTCTAACTATAAATGCAGTTGCACTTGAATTTAAAAACCTTTCTTTTATTTCAGAAGGTAAATCATAATCATTTACCAATTCATAATCCCACTCATCTTTATAACGCTGCTCCAAATACATGTGGGGAGAAGTAAACACATGATTCCAATCGATAGGATATTGCCACAAATTAAATCGCCGTGAATTATTACCTAAATCAACTATATTAAAAGTTTTTTTATTTGGTAACACTCTACTTCCACGACCAATCATTTGATGATAAAGAGTTAAAGATTTTGTAGCTCTATTTAAAAAAATAACTTCTACTTCAGGCTCATCAAAACCGGTTGTTAAAATACTCACCGAAGTCAAAATGCCATCTTTTGTTTTTCTAAACCATTCAAGGGTTTCAACACGATCTTTATCACTAAAAGTACTATCTAAATGTCTTACAGGATATCCTTTAGATTTAAATACTTCGTAAACAGCACGACTAGTTAAAATTCCTGCATTAAATATAAGTGTTTTTTTACCTTTTCCTAATTCTTCATATGCATCAATTAACTTACTTTGCATTATGGCTTGAGAATACAGCTGCTCATGCGAACCAACAGTAAATTCACCATTATTTCCTACACGCAACGAACTTAAATTTACATCATAAGAAAAAGTTTGTCCTTCACACAAATATCCTTGAGTAATTAAATTGGAAATGCTTTCGCCAACTATTAAACTATGATACGTTTGGTATAAAGGCAATTTTTTGTTACTACTTAAAGGGGTAGCAGTTACACCTAATATGTTTATATCATTAAAATAATGAAATATTTTTCGAAATGAATTATTATGAGCTTCGTCAACAATTACTAAACCAATATCTTCAATAAACTGGTCGTTATCTTGTAATCTATTATTTAAAGTTTCA